>NZ_JAPZSZ010000014.1:0-28864 GCF_027532095.1 Microcystis sp. LE19-195.1E | reverse complement strand
TTAGACTTTTTGTCAATCAAAAAGTACCAGATATGGGAGTGGTCGGGGGGAAAATCCCTGGACTTTTTCCCTGAAAATTAGGTAATTTACCCGATGAAAATGGGTAAAACCCCACACCCCACACCCCACACCCTACACCCTGCCCCTAGGAAAAACTTTTTCAGCAGACCCTACTTAGGTTTTAGATTCAGCCCTTGTAAACAGTCATCAGTAATCAGTAATCACTGGACATCTTTAATAATTAAGATTTTAGCTTGGTTGAGAGCTTTAACATTTGTACTAAAATTTCCAAGACGCAGTTTAAATCCCTGACAGCTTATAAACTTTAGCCGCTTAAATCGCACCATTGAGGGGAAATCCCCCTTAACTAGGTACGGTAAGCCCCTAGGAGCCGACAAACCGGTCAATCTAGAATAATCTTTAGGGTATAAAAGTAATCTCTTATAGAAAATGCAGCCAACCAATCCACAACAATTTACGGAAAAAGCTTGGGAGGCAATCGTCAAAACGCCGGACATTGCCAAACAGAACAGCCAGCAACAAATTGAAAGCGAACATCTAATGAAAGCCCTACTGGAACAGGAGGGATTAGCGGGCAGTGTCTTTAGTAAAGCTAATATTAGTCTAGCCCGTTTGCGGGATCGAACCGATGATTTTATCCGTCGTCAACCGAAAATCTCTAACCCCGGCGACTCGATTTATTTAGGTCGTAGTTTAGATAGTTTACTCGATCGAGCAGAAAATTATCGCCGAGAATTTGGAGATGACTTTATCTCGATCGAGCATTTGATTTTAGGTTACGCTAAAGATGATCGCTTCGGTAAAAATATTTTTCAAGAATTCGGACTTACCGAAAACAAACTCAAGGAAATTATTCAACAAGTCAGAGGTAGTCAAAAAGTGACCGATCACAATCCAGAAGGCAAATATGAGGCCCTAGCAAAATACGGACGGGATCTCACCCAATTGGCACGGGAAGGTAAATTAGACCCCGTAATTGGACGGGATGACGAAATCCGTCGCACCATTCAGATCCTCTCGCGTCGGACTAAAAATAACCCAGTTTTAATCGGGGAACCGGGAGTAGGAAAAACAGCCATTGTTGAAGGATTAGCCCAGCGGATTATTAACCGTGATGTGCCCGAATCTCTGTTAGATCGGACTCTCATTTCTCTCGATTTAGGTGGCTTAATTGCGGGAGCAAAATATCGCGGAGAATTTGAGGAAAGATTAAAAGCTGTCCTCAAGGAAGTCACCGATTCCCAAGGCAATATCATCATGTTTATTGACGAAATTCATACCGTTGTCGGTGCGGGAGCCACTCAAGGGGCAATGGATGCGGGCAATTTATTAAAACCAATGTTAGCCCGGGGTGAATTGCGTTGTATCGGAGCCACTACCCTCGATGAATACCGCAAATATATCGAAAAAGATGCGGCGTTAGAAAGACGCTTCCAAGAGGTTTTAGTGGATGAACCAAATGTGGTTGATACTATTTCGATTCTTCGCGGTCTCAAAGAACGTTATGAGGTGCATCATGGGGTAAAAATTGCCGATAATGCTTTAGTAGCGGCGGCACTGCTTTCTAATCGTTATATTAGCGATCGCTTTTTGCCCGATAAGGCCATTGATTTAGTTGATGAAGCGGCGGCAAAATTGAAGATGGAAATCACTTCCAAACCAGAAGAACTCGATGAAATTGATCGCAAAATTCTCCAGTTAGAAATGGAAAAACTTTCCCTACAACGGGAATACGATCCAGCTTCGCGAGAACGGTTAGAAAAGTTAGAAAAAGAACTGGCTAACCTCAAGGAAGAACAATCGGGATTAAATGCCCAATGGCAAGGGGAAAAAGAGATTATCGATCAAGTTCGTGGGGTTAAAGAAGCGATCGAACAAGTTAATCTGGAAATTCAACAGGCCGAACGAGATTATGATTATAATCGCGCCGCGGAATTAAAGTTCGGAAAATTAACCGATCTGCAGCGGCAAATGTCCGCCCTAGAAACTCAATTGGCCGACAAACAAACCACAGGTAAAAGTTTATTAAGGGAAGAAGTTCTCGAATCGGATATCGCCGAAATTATCTCGAAATGGACGGGAATTCCTCTCAATAAATTAATCGAATCGGAAAAAGAGAAACTCCTCAATCTGGAAGAGGAATTACACGAAAGTGTCATCGGTCAAGAGGAAGCAGTCACAGCCGTGGCCGAAGCGATTCAACGTTCCCGCGCCGGTTTATCGGACCCCCACCGTCCCACGGCCAGCTTTATTTTCCTCGGTCCGACGGGGGTTGGTAAGACAGAATTGGCGAAAGCTTTAGCGCGCAATCTCTTTGACACGGAAGAGGCTCTAGTTCGCATCGATATGTCGGAATACATGGAAAAACACAGCGTTTCCCGTCTCATGGGTGCGCCTCCGGGATACGTCGGCTACGATGAAGGGGGACAATTAACCGAGGCAATCCGGCGTCGTCCCTACTCTGTCATCCTCTTTGATGAGATTGAAAAAGCCCATCCCGACGTTTTTAACGTTATGTTACAAATCCTTGACGATGGGCGCTTAACCGACTCCCAAGGTCATCTGGTTGATTTCAAAAATACCATCATTATTATGACCAGTAATATCGGTTCTCAATACATTTTAGACGTGGCTGGTGATGAGTCTCGTTACGAGGAAATGCAGGCACGAGTGATGGAAGCAATGCGGAATAGTTTCCGTCCCGAATTCCTCAATCGTATCGATGAAACGATTATTTTCCATAGTTTACAAAAAGCGCAACTGCGCTCGATTGTCAAACTACAGGTAGCCAATCTCAGTGATCGCTTGATGGAACAAAAATTAGCCCTGAAACTTGCCGATATTGCCCTCGATTATCTAGCAGAAATTGGTCACGATCCAGTGTACGGTGCGCGACCCCTAAAACGGGCAGTACAAAGATATGTGGAAACTCCGATCGCTAAGGCAATTCTGCGCGGTGAATTCAAAGGGGGAGACACGATTTTTGTCGATGTGGCCGATGAAAGATTGACCTTTAAACGGTTAGCTTCTCCGGTAGTAACTGCTTAATTAGCAAGGGTGGGCAATGCTCACCCTTTGATTATTTCGGGTTTACCGAAAAAGTTTTTCGTGCAGTCAGGAGTCGGTCGCCGGTCGTCAATACCACATTCGGTTATACTTCATCTTGATCGGAAAGGCTGCATCAGTGATCAGTGAACTGATCACTGAAAAAAAGCGGGGCTCTTCTGGTTTCTGTGTGGAAACGGGGTCTATACTGATAGTTTCTTCAGTAAAATAGTATTAAAAGTCTTTCTCCGTAAACATTTCACGATTCTATAAGCAAAAATTATCACACAAAGTCGAGAAGAGCCAAAAGCGGTTCTTCGGTTTGTGTTATGCAATGGACGGGGGGTATAAGGGATGAAACCCTAAATAGTTGCTAATTCCTGAACATCGAAATCTGATTGCAACAGTTGAATGAGAGCGGCACAACGGTAGACCATAGCAGCACGACTATCTACCCCTAATTTGGCAAAAATTCGCCGTAAATAGGTAGCAACAGTCCATTCACTAATATGTAAGCGATGGGCTATCTGTTTATTAGCCTGTCCCAGGGCCACTAGGGTGGCAATTTGTAGTTCTCTTTCCGAGAGAAGTTGGGCGATTTCTTGGGCAGAAGATTTAATTTGACCAGATACATCGAGAATAACAAAATATTGACCGTTGACTTCAAATTGATCCACCTCAACAAAAGATTTTTTTAATTCTTTTAAATAATTTTTTTCCTGATCTTCCTTTAGATGGATGATATAGTAGTGATGATCGTGCTTATAAATTTCTGAAACTACTTGATAGGACACATCGGTGAACAAAGAGCCAAGATTTTGCTGATGCTGGTTATTCATTGTCTTTTCTCTCCTAACTTGTTTTCTGGCTAAATAAAAGCTGCGTCTATCTGAAAAATAGGAAACAATCAATAAAAGTAGGTGCAAGACGGTCTTGTCAAGATTACATTAATATATTTCTGCCAATAATTGGGCTAATCTTAACATTTAATTTGGGAATATAGATTAGGGTAAAAATCGAGGTTTTAACCAAGACGAAGCTCGATCATTGTAAAATTTTCCAGAAAAAATTGCCAATAAATTAGAAAAACTTAACAATAATTGAGTTTCTAGCTCAACCATAAAAAACTAAGAGTGACTAACAGAAACTTCCCTAGACCGAGGGGTAATTCTAGAAGAATTGACCAGAGGAGAATAGACTTGGGCGGGAGGTAGCGATCGCAAATTAAACAGAGCGGCAAAATTAGCCCTGCTATCGTAGAGAGGTCGTAAACGTTGGCAGGAACCCGTTAATAAAGGCATAACCCCGGGACCATGACCACTGACCGTACTATCGCCATGGACGATAATCCCGAAAGTAATCCGACCTTGACGGTAACTAGGGCCGTGACGGGTATCCGCCGAGCCAATGGCAACCAAATCGCCAAATCGAAGAGTATCAAGACGATAGCGGCGGCGAAGTTGCGGATCGAATAGCTGGATATCATAATCACCGCGCCAGACCGTATTTTTGCCTAATCCCGAACCCATAGCAGCAGCAGGGACAAAATGAGTCACGGGGACTTGTAAACCGCGATCACCCGGAATTAAACCCCAACGCCGCAGGAAGTCGGGAGAACAGTTAAATAAACGCAAATCTGGATAGTCTAATAACTTTAACCCCAAACCATAACTATAGATTTGCACTCGATCGCCGATCCGTAGGCGACGCAAAACCGCAGGGGGAAAATCTACCAAAACATGGTCCACTCCGCCATGTTTTCCCGTCACCAGACCCGATTGACCCGTGGCAGGTCCAGTAATCACCCTAGCGCGATTGCCCAAACAAGCATAGGTAATCAGGGCGAGATTGGGGCCGCGACGACTGCCGATAATTTCCCGACTATTATTATGGAGAGCCACCCCCGGTTCAATATGATCCCCCATTAAACCGACACAGCGATCGCCAACCCGTTGATTGAGGACAATTCCCCCGGTGGCCGGAAGGATTCGGGGTATGCCATCATGACCGATGCGATAGGGATTAGCCTGACCGACTGGATGGGCAATTTGACCGGCAACGGCCACCATTACTAAGTCTGGTTGGTTAATACGCAGAGAATTGGCACTATCTGGTCGTGAATTATTCATATATCAGTTATCAGTATTCTAAAATGGAAGCATGGGATTTTTGCTTGAATCTATGACTGCAACACTGCTCGCACCACCGGCTGAAATAATTCACCTGTCCGGGATTAGCTGGGGAACCTACGAAACGCTGCTAGAAGAAATGAGCGATCGCCGTCTGCGGCTGACCTACAATCGTGGCAATTTAGAAATCATGGCTCCTTCGACCGGACACGAATTTAGTAAAACCCTCATCGGTCGCTTTGTCGAAACCCTAGCGGAAGAATCAGTAGTCCCGATTTATCCCCTTGGTTCTACCACCTTTAAACGCCCTAAATTGAGTGGTGCAGAACCAGATGAATGCTTTTACATTGATAATATTGAGGCGGTTCGGGGGAAAAAGCGACTGGACTTAAATGAAGACCCTGCACCAGATTTAGTCATAGAAATTGATGTCACCAGCAGTTCTCAAAATCGCCTTCAGGTTTATGCAGATCTAGGCGTGGCAGAGGTTTGGGTTTATAATGGGGAGTCTCTGGTCATCCAACAATTACAAAATGGCACTTATATCACCTCCCCAACCAGTCAGTTTTTTCCTAATTTACCCATCTTAGAAATTGCTATATTTTTACAACAAGCTGGCCAGACAGATTACCTAGAGTTAGTAAAAGCATTTCGGAATTGGGTCAGAAGTCAGCTGGAAAAATAAAAGGAAGGTTTTTCAACGTTAAATCTCATACCAAAATCCCCTTGCTCCCTGCCAAAAATCAAATTTTTCCCCCCTAGTTTCTGACCAGTCTTCTAATTCCAATTCGCTCGCAGAAATATCTTCGCACCAACTGGGAGGAGGAGCGATCCTGATTGCTTCCGGAACCACTAAATGCAGAACCACTGGGTGGAACCCCATCCAGAGCAATTTGGAGACTCCAGACTGGATGAATAACTGGCGTAATTGTTCCCGTTCCAAAGCAGCGATCGCATCTTGTTGGTCAATTTCCTGGCAGTTGATGCCCCAACTCTCTAGGGTGGAACAGATTACTGGGGGTAAGTTGCGGGCCCGATCTTCCGGGGAGCGATGGGTTAGGATAAAGGCCGACCCCAGGGCAGCACTCAAGGCGATCGCATCTCGGAAAGCATAGCCGAGCAGATCGGTGTGAATTTGTCTATCTAAACTGCGGGCTAACCATTCCCAACGACTGACTAAACTGCTGTCGGTTTCTTTGGGCAAAAGGGATTCACCAAGCCCATCGCCGATCCAAAATAGATAATGATTACCTAAATCCGTCTCTAGTCGCAGTCTTTCCCATTCCCGCAAAGTGCGACGGGTTTGGGCAGAAAGTTCCGGGGTGAGAAGGGATGGGCAATTGCCCTTCTCTGGGGACGCTTCTAGCCAAGGCCGCCAGCGATCGAAAACATCGCTATTATCAATTAGATGCCAAAATTCTCGCGCTATCCATAATTCGAGAAATCGTCCTAATTGTTTGACCAGGAGCAGACCATAATCCGATAAGGCCAAGTTGGGATCGAGGACACAAGACCAACGGCGTTGATTTAGGTTAATGGAGAAATCGGGCAAAAGAGTGGCACTCATCGGGACACCTCTAAAAAAATAGCGTTACACCCCAGCAGACCCCGAACCGATAACACTGCGCAGCGCCGGAGTTACCCCCGGAAAGGCCCGGCCTTCGGGAGTCATGCGATAGGCAGCCAACCAAGCTTCCGAATGGGGACCCATGGGTCTGAGTTCCGATTGGAATAAAATCGGGTCAAGGGCGGTTTTAAAGTCGTTATCGGCGACAAATTGCAGAATCCGACGACCGCTTTCCGCCATTTTTGCCCGTTGGGAAGGTTCGGCAATACCCCCCAGATAGCGATTGGAGACGATTTCGATCACATCCCATTTGGTATTGGCATCGAAGGCTTTTTTGATATCGGGTGCATCCAAAAGGTTGAGAACCGTATTGAGATAATGTCCAGTTTCCATCGTCAGGGCCAAAATGTTACCGTAGGTGGAGCGATCGAGAGCATAGCGCAGATCCAAGCCGATGCGTTGAACCGTGCCGATACTGCCAAAGGGTCGCTGTTCGATGAGAGTGCCACCGCGAATTACTTCCCCGATCAATAAATCTCGGAAATATTGGGCAACGGCCACCATAAACCCGACTAATTGCCGATGAAAATTGCGGTTAACGATCGCCCCCGAAGGTGGTTGGGCATTACCGTAGTTAAAGGCGCGACGGTAGGCCATCATCCGGTCGCGGATCGTATAGCGCAAAGGTTTCCATTTGTCAAGTAAATATAGACCTCGCGCCCCCGGTCCCCGTTGAATCCGCATCCGTCCCTCTCTAAACAGACGCTGCAGCACTTGGATGACTTGAAAAACTTTCATCCGTTCGTGTTGGTAAATATAGTACAGTTCGGCAGCAGCGTGCAGTTGACTAGGAACGACGGAATCATCGAAATCTGGCTGGATATAGGGATAGGAAACGTTCTCGAAGGGAACCGGTCCTTTGGGTCCAAATCCGATTAAATCGAGGAAACTATCGGGACTACTGGAACCGTCGGCAGCCCCCTTGAGTAGTTCACCGAAACGGTCTTCGAGTTGCTGTTCGTACTGTTGGCGCTCTTCCGGGGGCATCGCTCCTAATTGATCTCTCAAAAAGGTCGCCCACAAGCGTTGAATGGTTTCTGTGGTGTTGTAGGTCATGGTTGGATTCCTTTAGGTTACTTGATCAGGGGTGAAATCAGGGGTATGGGTTTCATCCTGAGCTTCTCAGTATTTTTCTCCAAACAGTTAGAATTGATTGCCAGAACTTTGAGATTTTGTTTTTTGAATCGGTCTCGATTTGAGATACCTGTTCAGCCGAACTTTCCTGAATTTCTGAAAAAGAGAAATCTAAATTGCTTAGTCAGCCAGCAGGAGGACTTTGGTGCTTCTGGAACTCATTAAATTTTTGAAGAAACTCTTGAAACCGTTGGGTTTTGGGTTTTAGCTGCCCATCTTTTTCACCGAACATCTCTTCAATCATCTCCCAATTCTCTTTATACAGTGAGTCTCCCTGATCTAAAAGCTTCAAGAGATCCCAGGCATTAACATCCTGATACACTCCTTGCAAGAAAAGCTGTTGTGGATTTGGGCGGTAAGGGTGATTGAGAAGAAGATAAACTATTAGGTCAAGGCTTGGTTTAAGCTGGTTAAACTTCTTCATATCTATTTCGAGAGTGTCAAGCCTTCCTAAAATCTCTTGGAGATTTTTAACTTCTCCTGGAGGTCCTTGATCTCCTTGATCTCCTTGATCTCCTTTAGGTCCTGCATCTCCTTGATCTCCTTTCGGTCCTGCATCTCCTTTCGGTCCTTGAGCGATTGCACCACCAAGGCTTTTGAAAATTTTATCCTCTACATCTTTCAGCAACTTTAGGCGAGCTTTAAGTAAGTCGGAATTTGTACAATCAAAACCGGAACAGGCTATGTTAAAATCATCTAAAAGCCCGTCTTTCAGCACGTCCCCCCGCTTTGCATAGAAGTGCAAGTCATTTCCAGAAATAGCCAGAAATTGCGCTATTTGTCGGAACAGGTTGCAGTCTCCCTTCCTTAAAACTGCAGAGAGAGTTTCGAGGTAAGTTAGCAAAAACATCTGAATGACGAAACTGCCTGATTCTCCTCGGATACTAATCGCATCCCGAATCTCTGCCAGACGGGTATCAATATCTCCTAATCCTGCCACTTTTGGTTGGTTTTCCTGATCTGTTCCGCGCAAAAGTTCTTGTAATCCGACTGCATCAGTAGGTGGAGTCGCTGTCTTTTGAGTTATTTTCGAGAGATCTTTAACGAATTCTATCAATCTCTTCTCAGAAGTCGTATTCATAGAAATCATCCCCTAAATGATTGTTGTTTTCTACATCAATACAAGTAATTTAAGTATCAAGTTCCTCATGGCTTGATGATGGCTTTTCCTGTTATTTAAGGTATGCTAGGGTGCTGCTGGGCGTCGAGGCTCGCCGAGATTGTAAGCAATAGTGTCCACAGCCTCAGAAATATCCTCTAGTTGCGGAGGCATCTTATCAGCAATGTCACGCAGGCTTTCTTCGTAGTTACCGGGTAACTCAAATTTCACTTCAAGATCGATTTGGCTATCATCTTCGGGTTTCCCTAAAGCTCTCTGTAAAGCTCGATTAATTAGGCTATTCATGACATTAAATACTCCTGATACTGAGTGGTTATTGTTTGAATTATTCCATCGAACATTCCTAAATGGTATGCACGACGGAGCCATCGTTTGCACCAGATTTTCCCAACGACCTTCCATGTCTTTTTGAACTTGTAATTCTTGGCAAACTAAGTCTCTGATTGTTTTGTCATTGTCAGGAAGTGCTGCTAGTACCTGGTTGTCATTGCGTTCAAGGTTTCCAGAAGAAACATAAAGATCCTTGCGAATCTGCAAACAACTTTGATAAATGAGATGATTGAGGTACTGTTGGGAATTACCCTGTTCGCCAGGTAATAAACCGCCGTCATCCTCGGTCTCATTTTCTAGGAGACAGCGACCCCGCTGAAGCGTTCCTCCCGCGTTAGGCTGATTAGGAAATAGGAAAACATCCACGATGTAGCTATAGGCAACTGCCCGTTTTTCTGGCGATTTCTTCAGAGGATCGTTAGTATCTTGCGTCCCCACAGCATAGAGGTCGATCGCGCGATCAAGATCGTAAAGAATTTTATCGAGAACGATTTGGCAGAGAACTGTTTTAGAAGTACAGCCACATTGCAAATAGCAGTCCAGTTTATCCGCAAGCTGATTGCGCTCAATGATCAGCCGTAGCAGCCTTTCTTCAGCTTCATCGAAGGCGGACATCCCATACAGGCCATAGAACAAAATCGGCGGTCGGGCAATCCGCAGCAGCCGGAATCCACCGGATGGCTCAAAACCATCCACAAAAAGCTGCAAAGCTTCCAGAAAAGCAGTCAGAGGTGGAGCAGCAGGATAGATCAAGTTCTTCCCAACGATGACTAGGCGCCGCAGGCGTTCGACATCCAACTGTGCTGTTGCCCCTAATTGGCGCAAACCCGCGACACTACCCTGACCAGACCTTTGAATGAGCGCATCCATGACGCGACTTAACTCGCCTTCAACCAGGAGAGCGCGAAGATCGCCTTGTCCCTGTTCTTCCAACCGTTGGAAAAGCTGGCGGTAGGCATCGATCCCTCTGGGCCATTCGTTGGGAGCATAAGCCTCTTGAGTTGCCCCGACTAAATTCCGCAGGGCATAGATAACAGCATCCCGGCGCACTTGTAACTCGCTATAGGGAGCCTGTAAGAGATAACGACCGCCGAAGCCGACATTGGAGAGTGCTTCACCCATCATCACAAATAAGACGGAAGCCACTTCATCCAAACTCTGAGCGAACTTGCGATAGATGAGGCTCATGGTAGGAGTCAGCGCCCCAACCAGCCGCGCCAGGCGAGCATAATCCCCCAAGGTGCGACGGATGCCGAAGGTTTTATCCCGCTGTCTGGGATCGAGGGCAAAACGAGCCGAATTCACCCCTTCCTGAATGGCAGAACGAACTGCCATCGCCCAGCCTTCCAATTCTGGGGTCACGTCCTTGAGGATGGAGTTGGTGGTCAGTTCCTGCAAATCCCGCTCCACATCATTGATCGCTTGCTGCATTTCTGCATCGGAGGATGTGGGGGCTTGCTGCAGGGGCATCGGTGTACCAGAAGCCAAAAGAAAGGGAACTCCCTCCGCCTCCTTGTTGATGGCTAATGCTCTAGGATTGTTTTTATAGCGGTTTAGTAATGCCTCTGCTATCTGTTTGGCATCATTGGGATCGCTGACTTTTAATTCTCGCCGCAGAAGATTATCCAACGCCATACGAGAACTACTGTTCGGCATCAGGCCATTATTTTTGGCCATGGCACTACTATAATTAAACGGATTGCCAGATGAAGTGTTCATAATTTATCAGGGCAAGGAAAAAAGGTATTGGGGTTTTTTCAGTGATCAGTTATCCCCTATATTCCTAACTGTTCAGAGCAAAGCGGCTTGTATTTCTTTAAAACTGGGTGAAGATGGGGGAATAGGGGAGGTAAGATGATTAATAACCCGATTGGCTAACTGACGGGCGGGAATTTGACCAGTAGCGAGGGCATAACTAGCGGCACTGACCAGAAATCGCGGCGGTAAATCGGGGGGAACCCCTCCTTGGACTAATTGTCTAGCACCGGCTTGAATCGCTTTTTCATCATCTTCAGAAAAAGGGATAATATCCGCTAAGGCCTGTTGGGCGAGATTGCGACGGGTTTGATAGGCAATTTCATCCACCAGATGGGGAATCAATAATTCCGAGGTGGTTAACAGACGTGCCGGCAGACGGTGAAAACGATTAGGGTTATAGATTTGCTGCCAGACGCGACGTAAGCGATCGCCTTCTTGACCAAATCCCATCCGTCGCAACATTTCCGCTAAGACCAAAATCCTCAGATATGCCGTCGGGTGCGCTCCTCCGGGACGATAGGTAAGGGTACGGGGAGCGGGATGAGCCAGAAAAAGTGCCATTCCCCAGGCCGCGGCCGGACCGGCTAATAAAATCGCCGCTAAATCGGCAAAAACTTCCTTATGCCAGCGTCCGTAGATGCGAGTAATACTGGGGTCGCCACTGGTGCCGAGAATGCGACGGATCACCGCTTGACGATTTTCCTGCCAGATCCCCAGATCCGCTTGCAGATTGTGGGCTACTTCGTGGATAAAGACCGGTTGCCACGGATTATCTCGATCCCAAGGAATGCGGATAATCGGGAAGGGATTAGGTTCTCCCAAAAGACGAGTCAGCAAAACTCCACGACGCATAGTAGCGGGCGAGAAACCGTGTTCCATATAACACAAGGGTTTGAGCATCGGTGCGCGAAATAATCCCGGGGAGGACTCGCGAACGGCCCGATAACAATCGATCGCGATCAGATCATGGGCGGCGAGAGCGGCGGCAAAAGAGGAACCCCTTTGACTAAAAATTTCAAAAAATAGCCCAAAACTACGGCGAGCGCGGTCAATTTCCCGTTCTACCAGTGCTATATCGATTAAAACTCGCTCTATCGGTGACTCGTTCCACGTCCCTTGTAGATGCTGAAGACGACGCTGAATTTGCCGATCAATCTTAGCCAGACGTTGATTAGCTGCCCGAAAATGGTCGGGAGAGGGAGCGTAGGGTAAATCTTGGGGGCGAATCCCCACGGAAGCATAATTTACCCTGGCTAGACGACGCGCTCGCGCCGTTAGATCTAAAATTTTATTGTGTAGAAAAGCTCTCGTTCCCATACTGCCCCCATTGCGGTTGGTTGCCTAACTGCCTTGAATCCGAATCGTTACCGGTCCGCGCAGACGATAGCTATGGCTGCGGCCACAGGTGGGGCAAGGTCGTCCCCCGAGCATCGATTGCCGACCGGGGCGGGACGCGGTGGTGAGCGGACGGGCTAAACGGCGCACGGTGCTGGGACTTTGGGCGACTCGGGCGGCAGCACGACGCACGGCAGGGGCCACAGATCGGGCGGGTAAACCTCTTTGGGCAACGGTACGACTAACCCCCCGGACAATGCGAGGCATAGCTCTAGCGGCGGCCGAACCCTGACGATGGGCGAGGGTGCGTGTAGCTTGGCTAACACTACTGACCAATTGCCGGCGAGTTTGCCGGGGTAGTCGCGAGATATTGGGCATAGCGGTCCGCAGGGCAACGGCGGAAACAAAGGGAGCAGCCGCATCGATCGCATCTTCGGTCTCGGCCAGGTCAAATAAGTCCTCCAAAGCCTCAAACTCATCGGCCTCATCGGCTAAAAGTCTTCCGGCCACGTTGGCAATACGTCCGATTAATTGCGCTTGCGGTAGGGGAATCATACTGGCGATCGGTCCGACCACGCGGGCTACGGAACCAATTCCCCGGCCCACTCTTCCAGCAACTTGTCCGACTCTACGTCCCACGTTGCGAGCGCTGCGTCCCAAGCTTCGGAAAAACTCGTCCGTGTCCTCCTCGGCCAGGGCATCGGCCAGGGCATCCTCCAGGGCATCGAAACCAGAATCGTAGCCCTGTTCTCCCCAGTCTTCCATCTCGTCAAATCCCTGACCACTGCGGATTAAACCACCGATAAAGGCATCATCATCGGCTTCGGCCAGATCGTATTCCCCGAATTCATCCCCGGCATCGTAGCTATTGTAATGGTTGCCCCGTTGGGCAGGGCCTTCCACTTGATCGTAAAACAAGTCATCCATGACATCGGTTTCAAAGGCTTGGTACATGATTTTTCTCTCCTAATTGCAAGGGCAGAAATAGCTATAGGCGCGTGATCATAATTTCCACCGGTCCTTGTAGTCTTAGGCGCTGGGGCAGACCACCGCGACTGGGGCCGGGGCGAACAGAAGTTCTTCTCATTCCCGGGGCGGGACGGGATAACTGCCGTACTAAACGGGGTTGCGCCGCCACTCTCGCCCCGGTTTGTCGGATAGCTTGCGGTAAGCGACTGGGGGATAAACGACGACGAGCGGCGGTTTGTCCGACACTCTGAGCTATTGTCGGCAAAGCTCGCAGGGCAGCTGGTCCCTGACGGCGGACTAGATTTTGAGCCACTTGGGTGGTACTGCGAACGATCTGACGACGGAGAGGGCTACTAAGGGCGGCGCGGCGCAGCGCCGGTCTAACCATAGTGCGGGCTGCCATACCAGCTAGTACGGGTAAAGCCGCATCTAGCTCCTCATCAGCAAATAAATCAGCTAAGTCTTCTAGGGCATCCAATTCATCAAAGCCCTGGGCGGCATACTGTTGCAGCAGCGGCGCTATTTGCCCCAAAATACTGGCTAAGGGATTGGCAGCCCGTCCAGCACGTCCCGCCACTCGCTGCACTTGTCCCGCCACTCGCTGCACCTGTCCAGCTACTCGTCCGGCAGTTTTGACCGCCCGTCCCACCCCCCGGGCTACCCGGCCGGCAGTGGTGGCCCCCCGACGGGCTGCCCCCGCCACCCGGCTAATTCCTCCTAATAATTGTCGGAAAAATTCATCGCTGTCTTCCGCATCTAGGGCATCGGCAACGGCTTCTTCTAGGGCATCCCAATCATTGGCTTCGCTATCGATGAAGTAATCATCGCCGAAATCTTCCCCTAATTCTGCCTCGTATTCGTCTCCTCCCAGAAAGCCCTCTCCTCCCAGATCTTCCCATCCTAATTGCTCTTCGCCAAAACTATCTTCGGCCTCAAATCCTTCAAAACCTTCGCCTTCCATCCCGTCCCAAGCATCGAAGGCTCCCTCATCGCCAAAGGAGGAATTAGCGGCTAAATCCTCCATAACATCACTTTCAAAAGGCTGATCCATATAAGTACCTTCCTGAGCGCAAGTAGTCGCTAAAATGTCGATAAAATTAAGAACAATTTCGACTGAATTAGGTCTGACCTAACCTTGTCTGTCTTCTCGTATTCCACATCGAGAGCTAGAGCGAGATATTGCTAAGGAGTATTTTGCTATCTAGCTCTCTATTACTGTTTAGTATAGATTGTTCCTCTCCCTCTTACCAGTCACACGATCTAGGTCACTTATTTGGTGTAACTCATTTAAGGGACGTTGTAGTAATTTTCAATAGTCGTGACTGATATCTGCAAGTGCAATTCTTTTCTCAGAGCGAAATTGCGCCTGAGAATAATCAACTAAGTCTCTCATTACTTTGGCAAAATGATATTAGACTTCCTGTAAAAAATTTAAAAACCTCTGGTTGAGTCAGCATTGTCCGAGTCAGCCGTCAAAAGGAAAAAATACAGATCAAAGAGTTTTTGAACTGACAGAAACCTTATTTATCGGACAAAATGCCTGAATTTACTAAACCGAGAAGTCTCCTCTCTCCTGAATCGGTAAGAAGTCTTTGTTTTGAGTTGTCGGTCGTCAACACCAAATTAGGTTACACTTCATCGACCCGAAGGTTAATGCGGATGGAGGGACTCGAACCCACACATCAAAAAGATACTAGAACCTAAATCTAGCGCGTCTACCAATTCCGCCACATCCGCAAATATGTCAGCATACCTCATCATAGCATAAGATACTATAGGAAAGATAAAATTTTTTATTCTTAATAATTTTATGCTCTTAGGTTTTGTCTTTCAGTCCCCCGGCCCGATCCTCTGGGAGATCGGACCGATTTCGGTGCGCTGGTATGGATTTCTCATCGCTATGGCGGTATTATTGGGTGTCACCCTCTCCCAGTACCTCGCCCAAAAAAGAGCGATCGATCCCGATTTAATCGCTGATTTGGCCATTTGGTTAGTAGTGGGGGCTATACCTGCAGCCCGTCTGTACTATGTTCTCTTTCAGTGGCAAGAATACGCGCAAAATCCTGCCGATATTATCGCCATTTGGAAGGGAGGTATCGCTATTCACGGGGCAATTATCGGGGGTTTGCTGGCGGCCCTAATCTTTGCCCGCATTAATCGGGTTTCTCTTTGGCAATTACTCGATCTGGTGGCCCCTTCAGTTATTCTCGGTCAAGCGATTGGACGTTGGGGTAACTTTTTTAATTCGGAAGCTTTTGGCAGTCCGACTAATTTACCTTGGAAGTTGTTTATTCCTCCGGCTAGTCGTCCTTTAGAATATATCGCCGTCGATTATTTTCACCCCACCTTTCTCTACGAATCTCTCTGGAATATGGGAGTTTTTACCCTACTCATCTATCTATTTTTCTGGGGTTTAAAACACCCGGGTAAATTAAAAATTGGCACCCTTACCCTAGTCTATTTTATCGCCTACAGTCTAGGTAGATTCTGGATCGAGGGGCTACGCACCGATAGTTTAATGTTTGGGCCTCTAAAAATGGCGCAAATAATTAGTTTAGGAGCGATCGCTATCGGTATTTTCGGTTTATTCTGGTTATACAAACTGCAGCGTCCTTTACCTGATGTGGTGGCGACCGTCAGTTATAATCAAAAGTTACCCTAGCTAACCCTGACAATGGATCTAGTAACGATTTTTCAACAGGTTTTAAACGGTTTATCGATCGGTAGTGTCTATGCTATTTTTGCCCTCGGTTACACTTTGATTTTTTCCATTTTAGGGATTATCAATTTTGCCCATGGCGCAATTTTTACCCTCGGAGCCTATTTTACCTACGCTCTAGCGGGGGGAGTTTTCGGTTTTAATGGTTTATTGGCTAATGCCAAATTACCCTTTTCCCTGCCCTTTTTTTTGGCACTTTTGCTCGGCTGTATCCTTTCAGGTTTCACCTCGGTTCTTCTGGAAAGATTGGCCTTTAAACCTCTCCGGGTAAGGGGTTCCGATTCCCTCTTAACCTTGGTTTCTAGCCTAGGAGCAGCCGTGGTGATTGTCAATGTTATTCAATACTTGTTCGGGGCAGAAATTTATACTTTTCCCGATAGTATTTACGGCAATCTTCCCCCCGCAATTAATTTCGGTACAGCCGATCGCCCCGTGGCAATTCGCACAATTCAGATTATTATTTTTCTGGTTTCAGCAGTTATGGTGGCTTTGCTAACTTATTGGGTTAATTTCACCAAAATGGGCAAAGCTTTACAAGCGGTAGCTGAAGATGTCACCACGGCCAGTTTGTTGGGGATCAATCCCGAAAAATTTATCGTGATTACCTTTTTTATTAGTGGTGCCTTGGCAGGTTTAGCAGGAACTTTAGTCGGTTCTAGTGTTAGTATCGCTGGCCCCTATTTCGGTATTGCTTTCGGATTAAAAGGTTTAGGAGTGATTGTTTTAGGGGGATTGGGAAGTATCCCCGGAGCAGTAATCGGTGGTTTATTATTGGGTATTGCCGAAGCTTTTGTTCCCGCAGAATATTCCGGTTATCGAGAGGCGATCGCTTTTGCTATTCTCTTTATTATGTTGTTAGTTCGTCCCCAGGGTTTACTAGGCAGAAAGTTAATTCAAAAAGTCTAATTCGGTTTAATTGTCTGCGAGAAAAACTGTTTTTCCCGACAAAGAAGATTGATAGGCAGCATAGGCCACTTCTAGGGCATAAAGACTGGCTTGGGGAGTAACATAAAGAGGAGACCGATCGAACAGATAATCTAGCACCATGGCGGTATCTTTGGCAAAAAGACCGCGACGGGTTTCCACTTCTAAAGCTTGGCTACCTTCACTATTAATTAACTGCCCTGTTTCCCCTTCAAAAATTAAGCTGCCCCCCTCGCCATGAATAGTGAAAGTTCGCTCATTTTGCCAAAAAACTTCGCCTTTGCCGTAGGTAACTTCAGCAATTAAGCCATTTTTAAATAATAACTGCGCCTCACACAAACAGGCCAGAAAATAATCGGATTCCGGGGCATTCCAATAACGACAATGACAGGATACGGACTCCACTTCTCCAAATAAATTAGTAAAGCGATGGATACGAGAAAGGGCAGCGATCAAAGGAAAACCGAATAAATCCCGATGAAATGTCCAGCGCCGGGGTGCCGGTCTGCCGGGGGCGATCGTGGTATAACGGGCTAGGTGGATATTGCCGAGGCTGGCTAAATACTGCTGTTGGGTTTGATGCAGTCCCCCCAAAAGTTCAATATGTTCGACGTGCAGTAATTTGTTCTCGGTTTCGGCTAGGGTGATTAATTCTGCTGCCTCTTTCGGGTGGAAAGCTAGGGGATACTCGACGATAACGTGCTTACCGGATTTTAAGGCAGTACGGGCGATCGAGGCATGGGCCTGATTAACATTGGCAACGACAATCAGATCGAGATCGGGATGGCTGGCCAGGCTTACTGCCGAATCTAGGGCAGAAATTTGGTATTTTTGCGAGAAATTAGCGATCGATTCGGCACTATTACCGCTAACATACAAAAGCTGGGCGCGATCATCCGCTTGCAAGCTTTCAGCGCGACGTTGAGCGGCGAACCCTGTCCCAACTATACCAATTTTCAGGGGATGATTAGAAGTCATCGGGGGCATTCTGGCGACATTAATTATCGGGAAGTGGGGTGTGGGGTGTAGGGAGAATAAATAAAAATAATCTCCTGACTCCTGAATTCTGCCTTTCCTAGCTTTATCTTGGCAATTAACTGATCTATTATCTCAAAAATAGCACTCTAAAAGATGTGGGAGGGTGAATTCATTCATATTTTTAATGGGCAACGCCAATTTTTTGCTCCTGTTTAGGCCCCAGATCTTCTAAACCGCGATCGGTTGTCGGGGAGCATGACGACTAGGGGAAACCACCACGGGAGTTGGCGACACTGTACAGGTTAATTCTAGAGACTGTTCTAAACTAACCACCCGATTGAGTTGTTGCCATTCAGTACTAAAAGGAGGCATCGCTAGAGCGCAGGCTTTCCAATGAGCTTCGACGGGAACATCTAGTTGTTGACAAGTGCCACCGCGCCGACCTTGGGTTTGATAGTATCGGCAGTATCGACAGGAAGAGGTAAGAAAGTTTGCGGCTTGCATGGGTTGGCTTTAAAAGGAAGATGATTATAGGGAACTCAAGGGATGACTCTCTTTTCGCTCTGTGTAATATTGTCCTACCCTGTGCCAAGGGTATTTTCCTGACTACCACAGCTAGAACTGATATGCCATATAGTTTTTAGTGATCCCCAAAAAAAATTTTGTTTTTAGAATCTTTTAATAGTTACTTTGCAAAAAGCAGCACTGTCTCAAAACAGAGGAGTTAAACTCAGTTGTGGCCGAGGTTATTGGGTCTAGTATCAGCAATAACAGAACGGGGATCAAGCCTTAGCTCGATAGAATTGATGAATACAGGTTCAATTAAGACAGAAAAGATCGGCCTATTGATTCCTGACTCAAAACCACTCTTTCCACAAGACTATAAAAAAATTGCATCTTTTACCCCGCCCGACTGGGCAAAACAAAAAGCACAACATTGCCAACGCTCAAGCTCTCCGGAGGGAGTGGGAGACTGACAACGAGGGCAAATTGGCCAGGATCGGGTTCTATGACGTATTTTCTGGCTCCAAGTCTCTAAACCGTCCAGTGGCTGGGGATTTTCTGGCGGTTTTTCCGGGGTGACATAGCTAGGATGATCTCTGAGGGAATTAGGCGCGATCGCTTCTAGCGGAATTAACTGACTATCCTGCTGCCAACGGGCAGCAGAAAAGCGGATATCGCTCAAGGGAGTCTCTAACTGACTATTAAGCCGTTTTAATAAGCTATAGCGTTGTAAAGACAATTCCTGGGCTAAAGCGGCACTACTGGTAGCCACCGATAAAACCCCGCGATTGAGGGAAAAAGGCCGGGTTTGCTCCAGCAGACGGGGATTAATAATTTTTGGCCATAATTGCAGCACTTGATCATAGTGGCGATATTCTTCCCAACCCTCCTGTTGAGTAATAGCCGCCAAAATTTTGGCAAGAGAATGTAAAGACATAGGGAAAATCTAGAGAATACCACGTTAGACTAGGACGAAAAAACCTGCTAACTTTTCAGCATAACCTTATAATACCGTCATGAAATCCGATCGATCCCCATCCCCCCAAGATTCCCCTCTCTCGATCGTCCATCAACCCAGTTCAGCCATCGATCCCGCTCGGGAACCAGAATACCTAGAAGCTGCTGTCATTAACGTCTATCCCCAAGCTGAAGATCTCTTTTTTACCCCTTGGGGTATCCGGGCAATGGTGATCTTTTTAATTGCTAATAGTCTCCTCAGTCTCAATCAATGGTTAACCAATACTACCCCCACCCAGACGAAAACTGAGAATTCCCCCCTCGAGCAGCGCCAAAATAACTCCCGCCACCTCGATCGATTGATAGCGATCGCTCGCCCAGTACAGAAAACTCCTCAAACCAGTCCGATCGCTAATATTGCCGCTCCTCCCCTTAAAACTAGCCCGATAACTAACATTCCCGCCCCACCAGTGGTTCAGAGTCCCCCCACCGCTAGAAATCTGACTAATGCCCTCTTACCCCCGAATCCGCCACCGTCCCCAATGCCGGCCCATCAATTACCCGTCAGTAAGCTCAAGCAATCTTTACCCGTCGCCCCCCCGGACCCCAGCACCCCGCCCGTATCTTCCCTAGTTTCCGCACCACCACCGCCACCGCCCCAAGTCACCCCCGCCCCCTCGACCGCGATCATTAACGAACGAATGTTAGAGGAATTGCGCCAAAGAGAAGAATCCCCCGCTAATTTACCCTTTTTTCAACGGGAAAAAGCCCGTCGTCTGGCTAATCAAAACCGACAGGAGGCGGTGGAGTTAATGAAACAGTTACCGCCAGAATTACAAGCATCCCCTTCTCCCAGTAGTCCGGCACCTTCAGAAACAGCCAATCCCTCCCAGTCCCCCGTCCCTAGTTCTATCATTATTGATAGGAGCGGCACTTCGGTAAACTATTAGGGTTGGTATCGGGAGGACGGCAATGGGTTTGTTTGATCGCATGGGCCAAGCAATTCGCGCCCAAGTCAATAGTCTGATTCAGGAAAATCAAGATCCCGAAAAACTACTGGAAAAGGCGATCTTGGCGATGGAAGGGGAATTGATGCAAATGCGACAAGCCCTGGCGGCAGCCGTCGCTACCCAGAAACGTACCGAGCGCCAACGACAACAACAGGAAAAAGCGGCCCAAACTTGGCACGAACGCGCCCAATTAGCCCTACATCACGGTAACGAGGAACTCGCCCGCCAAGCTCTCAGCCAATGGCAAACCTATCAAAGTCAGATCGCCCCCCTACAAACCTCCCTGCAACAACAGACGGCTATTATACAAAAGTTAAAGAAAGAACTCTTGACAATTGAACGCAAATATGCTGAGATGAAAGCACAGAAAAGCCTTTATGTGGCCAGATTGCGATCGGCGAGTGCCAGTCAAAAAGCCCAAGAAATCATGGGCAGTTTGAACAGCAGTCAGATGGGGACTATTTTCGAGAAACTAGAAGCAAAAGTCTTAGAAGCCGAATCCCAAGCCGATTTAATCCAGTATAAAGACCCCTTAGAGCGACAATTCCAAGATTTGGAGGGACAAAAACAAATTGAAGCCGAATTACTCAAGTTAAAACAAGAAAACTTGGATGGGTGATGTGGGAAGTGGGGTGTAGGGTGTGGGGTGTGGGGTGTGGGGTGTAGGGTGTGGGGTGTGGGGAGAAAAAAGCTGTCTCCTGACTCTTGACTCCTAACTCCTATCCCCTATCCTAGCTCTCGTGGTTTATATTGGATAATAAGCCGTTAGGCAAGATAGGAAATTTTAAGAACAGTTAACTGATTTAGTACACACCGAGAGGAACAAGAGCGTCATGGGTTTATTCGATCGCCTTAGCCGAGTTGTCCGAGCTAACCTCAATGATATGGTGAGCAAGGCTGAAGATCCAGAAAAAATGCTGGAACAAGCTGTCAGTGATATGCAAGAGGATCTAGTACAGGTACGTCAAGCGGTCGCTAGAGCGATCGCCGAACAGCGACAAACGGAACAAAAATACAGCAAAGACCAGTCAGAAGCCAATAAATGGGAACAAAGAGCCAAATTAGCCCTTTCTAAAGGGGATGAAACTCTCGCCAGGGAAGCTCTTAAACGCAAGAAAGATTTCACGGAAACCGCCGCCATTCTCAAAAATCAACTGGATCAGCAAACGGTACAGGTAGAAAGTCTGAGAAAAAACTTGATTGCGCTCGAAAGTAAGATTTCTGAGGCAAAAACCAAGAAAAATATGTTAGTAGCTCGCTCCAGAGCCGCAAAAGCTAACGAAGAAATCCAAAAAACCCTCGGCAGTATCGATACCAGTAGTTCCATGTCCGCTTTTGAGCGCATGGAAGAAAAAGTTGTGCAGTTAGAAGCCAGTAGTCAAGCGATCGGTGAAATCACTGGTAGCGACATAGACCGTCAATTCATTGCACTAGAATCGGGTAGCGATGTGGAGGATGAATTGGCAATGCTGAAAGCACAAATGTCCGGGGGAGCATTACCCCCCAGCACAACTTCTAGTCAACCCACTTTACCCCAAGCAACCACCGTCAGGGATTCGGCAGTGGATGCAGAATTAGAGGAATTGCGATCGAAGTTAAAAGAACTGTAAAACTTTGAGAGCGTCGAGACGTACTATCTACGGTACGTCTCTATTTATTAATTTTGTTGTTGAGATAGGGAATATTAATTGCTAGTCATAAAGAAAAAACATCCCCCATCTTTTGCGGGTAAAGTGGCGATCAACTGTCATTGATCGCCCCTAACCTGAATTTTCACTCGCTTAAGGGTTTGGTTGATCTGGGTCAGAAAGTCGGTGTTTGTTGGCTTCTTCAATGGCTCTCCTTACTTTTTCTCCTCTTCTTTCCGCTTCTTTTACCTGTTGCTCTAATTCTGGAAAGCTATTTTGAGAAGAAATGCTGATAACATTTCGACCTGCTTCTACGGCTAAAAATCCCAGTCCCAAAATCAAGGCAATTCGGACGATAATGCTGTCAATTTTTCGTTTTTCGTTGTCGTTCATAGTTTTAGGCAAATTCTAAAGTATTGACTAAAAATTTAATCAGAGCAATCTTTTCTGGATCGGGCAATTGAGCGGCGACTCGGAATAATATCCGCTGCTTTTGCCTTCTCTAATTCTAAAACCGATTCTACATCTTCTAATTGGGCGGTTAATTCTGCGAGGCTAATATTCAAAAATTTAGCAATTTTGCTAATATTCTTGCGTTTTGGGCAAGAATACCTGCGAAAACAGGTTCCCAATGCCTGAGTCGGTAGAGCCATCGCTCTGGCTAATTCCGATCTGAAAGAGTGGTTAGCTGCGTTGGTACGGCTAAAAGCACAAATGTTACTGGGTAACACTGCCCATCCACCCACCGTCAGGGATTCAGCAGTAGATGCAGAATTAGCGGAATTGCGATCGAAGTTAAAAGAACTGTAAAACTTTGAGATTGTCGAGACCTATTACAGCCTTTCTCATCAATATGAAGTATAACCTAAATTGGTATCTACGACTGAAAACTGACTACTGTTAAACTTTCCAGCGTTTCCCAGAACAAAAACTTTGTACCTCATCATTAGAAAAAAAAATCCCAAACAATGGTGCTCAAAACCCTTTAATTCTGAAGATAATCCTAAGATTCAGCCCGAAAAAGAGCCAGAAAGGTGAGGATAGCTAGGATGGAAGTGAAAAGCAATTTTGACTCGAAATTATCCCAAGGGATCGATCGCATTTAACGAAACCCTTACCCTAACAGCATAGGACAAGAGAAGGACTTATTAAGGAGAAACCCAGCCATGAAAATCGGCGTAATCAAAGAAAGTGACCAAGGCGAGGCGCGGGTGGCGCTAGTGCCGGATACCGTCGCCCGTTTAGTCAAGGCGGGATTTGAGGTAATTGTCCAAAATGGGGCGGGAATTAGCGCTAACTTTGCCGATAGTGCCTATAGTGCCGTGGGAGCCGCCCTGAGCGAAAACAGCGAATATATCTATGAAACTGCCGATGTTATTCTCAAAGTCGTCCCTCCTAGCGATAGCGAGATCGATCGCCTGAAAAATGGTGGTATTCTCATCGGCTTTCTCGATCCCCTGCGGCAACCCCGGCGCATTGCCAAATTAGCCGAGCGCGGGATCACCGCTTTGAGCATGGAATTAATTCCCCGCAGTAGTCGCGCCCAGAGCATGGATGCCCTCTCCTCTCAGGCTAACCTCGCCGGTTACAAAGCGGTACTCCTCGCCGCCGTTGGGCTGCCGAAAATGTTCCCGATGATGACTACCGCCGCCGGGACGATCGCCCCCGCCAAAGTGCTGGTATTGGGGGCAGGAGTTGCCGGATTGCAAGCTTGCGCTACCGCCCGCCGTTTGGGGGCAGTGGTGGAGGCTTTTGATATTCGTCCGCAAGTCAAAGAAGAAGTGCAGAGTGTCGGGGCGAAATTTATTGAAATGCCCCTAGAAGAAGATACCGTCGCCGATAACGGTTACGCCAAAGAGGTTTCTCTTAGCACACAGGAGCGCATTTGTCAAGCCCTAACGGAACCAATTAAGCGGGCTGATGTGGTGATCACCACCGCCCAAGTACCGGGGAAACAGGCCCCGCTGCTAGTCACCAAAGAAATGATCGCCACCATGAAACCGGGGTCGGTAATCGTTGATTTAGCGGCGGAACAGGGCGGAAATTGCGCCTACACCCAACCGGGACGAGAAATCATCGTTAATGGGGTAAAAATCGTCGGAGCCGTTAATCTTCCTGCCACAGTGGCCACCAATGCCAGCCAGATGTACGCCAAAAACCTGCAAATGCTGCTACAGCTTCTAGTCAGCAAAGAGGGCAGTTTAAACCTCGATTTTGCCGATGACATCATTGATAGTGCCTGTGTCACCCACGCCGGCGAAATCCGCAACCAACGCATTAAATCCGCCCTCAGTGAACAGTTATCCGCTTTTTAGCTATCAGGATTCAGGAGTCAGTATTCAGTATTCAGGAGGCAGTATTCTCCCCACACCCCACACCCCACACCCCACACCCCACACCCCACTTCCCCAATCCCCAAACCCTATCCCCTATTTCTTTAACCAATGACTGCCCAACTTTTAACCGCTTTAGTGGTATTTGTCCTCGCTTCCTTTGTCGGTTTCGAGGTGATCAATAAAGTTCCTCCCACTCTCCATACACCCCTGATGTCGGGAGCGAATGCAATTTCAGGTATCGCCGTTGTCGGTGCGCTCCTCATCGCCGGAGGCACGGATTGGCACGAATTAACCGTAATTTTAGGGTTAATTGCCGTTATTTTGGCGATGGTTAACGTGGTCGGTGGTTTTGTCGTTACCGATCGAATGCTGCAAATGTTCAAGAAAAAAGAGGCTAAATCATGAATAATGCCCTTATCACAGGGATCGAGTTGTCCTATCTACTTGCCGCCATCTTATTTATCATCGGTCTTAAACAATTATCTTCCCCCGCTACCGCCCGTCAAGGTAATTTTCTGGCTGCGATCGGGATGCTAATCGCCATTATTGCCACCTTAATCAATCAAGAAATCCTCAGCTATGGTTTAATCGCCGTGGCGTTGGTGATTGGCTCGATTATCGGCTTAGTTTCGGCGCAAAAAGTCCCGATGACAGCTATGCCCCAAATGGTGGGGATTTTTAACGGTTTAGGCGGTGCTGCCAGCGCTTTAATTGCCATTGGCGAATACTGGCGTTTACTGCAAAGTGGTGAAAATATTGCCTTTGACTCGATACTGATCGCTATTTTGGGTGTATTGATCGGTGGTGTCACTTTTACCGGTAGTGTCCTCGCTTTTGCCAAATTACAGGAATTAATCAGTGGCGCCCCCGTAACTTTTCCTTTCCAACAACCCTTTAACATTCTCTTGCTACTCACCTTTTTAGGGGGTAGTGTCTATCTCTTTTTCGATCCCACCTCGATCGATGTTTTCCTGACCTTGGTGGCACTTTCCCTAATTTTCGGGGCTTTATTCGTGCTTCCCATCGGCGGCGGCGATATGCCCGTGGTTATCTCGCTCTTAAACTCTTTTTCGGGACTTGCCGCCAGCGTAGTCGGTTTTATCCTGATGAATAGTATGCTGATCATCGCCGGTGCTTTGGTGGGTGCGTCGGGGATTATCCTGACTCAGATCATGTGTAAAGCCATGAATCGATCGCTGGCTAGTGTACTATTTGGGGCATTTGGTACAGGTGCTAGTGCCGGAGGCGAAGCCAGCGCCACTTCTAGCCTTGATAAATCGGTTCATGCGATCGATTCAGAAGAAGGGGCAATGATGCTCGGTTATGCGCGTTCTGTGGTGATTGTACCCGGTTACGGCATGGCGGTGGCCCAAGCACAACACGCAGTGCGAGAATTGGCTGAACAGTTGGAAAAAAATGGCGTTGAGGTTAAATATGCTATTCACCCCGTGGCGGGAAGAATGCCCGGTCACATGAATGTATTACTGGCCGAAGCTAATGTTCCCTATCCGCAACTCTACGATATGGATGATATTAATCCTGAGTTTGAGCGTGTCGATGTGGCCTTAATTATTGGGGCGAATGATGTGGTTAATCCCGCTGCCCGTCACGATAAGGCTAGTCCGATTTATGGAATGCCAATCCTCGACGTGGATAAGGCACAGCACACGATCGTGATTAAGCGCAGTATGCGATCGGGTTTTGCCGGGGTAGAAAACGAATTATTCTACAATCCCAAAACCTTTATGCTCTTTGGTAGCGCTCAAGATGTGGTAGCACAATTAGTATCACAAGTCAAGGATTTGTCATAATTCTTGACAAATAGGACGGGGTGAAAACCCCGTCTTTTTTTTTATCTGATTTTCCAGAGTTTAAAGATAATCCAGAACCAATTCCCCTTTGCTCACTTTTTCGGTAATTAAAGTTCTGACTAACTCTAATTCTTCTAGGGTCACTTTACCATCAGACCTCATAGCTAGGGCGATTCTTTCCCTTTCCCCTTGAGTGATCACGCCATCAACACTAGCCTGTTCGATAATAGCCCGCAACTTTTCTAGTTCCTGTTGTTCTTCTGCGGTTAATTCTGCTTGATTAGGACGAGATATTTCCATAAAAATTTCTCCTTGAGTGATCAACACAAACTTGATAATTTTTTTCTAAGTAGTAGAACCCATGGCAGTTATCCCCAGTCAGCATCAGCAATCAGGGACAATGATTTTAGCAAGAGCTAGACCTTGATTCTTGGCAGGGAGCCACTAAACCTGAATAGATGATCGATGATAACTGATAGAGCTTACAGTATAGTGATTAATAGAAGCAATTTGCAAAGAATTATCGAGATAAAGAATGGATATTCGATCGACTGACACCTCGCTCCTTACTTGGACAGGAGATACTTTAGCCCTAGGTTTACCAGAAGGAGCCATCGAGATTGCAGGAGAATTGGCAGAATTAAACGATAAACTAGGGGGAAACCTAGGGGATCTCATCTCCGAGACGGAATTCGAAGGAAAATTAGGCAGCAGTGCGGCGACTCGTCTAGGTGGTGGAGGTCCGATTCGCAAATTAATCCTGGTGGGATTGGGAAAAACTGCCGATTTCGACCTGCAAACCCTGCGTCTAGCGGCCGCCGCCATCGCTCGTCTGGCCAAACAACAAAAAAGCCAAGCTCTGGCCATCAGTTTACCAGTAGTTGGCGATCAGTCCGCCACTGCCGGAGCAATTACGGAAGGGCTGCTGCTGGCCACTCATCAGGATACCCGCTTCAAGTCCACTAAGGAGGAAAAAGGAGCCAAATTAGAAACCGTCGAGTTATTGGGTTTAGGAGAGCAAGCATCGGCGATCGCCAAAGCCGAGCAAATCTGTTCCGGGGTGATTCTGGCCAGAGAATTAGTCAATGCTCCCGCTAACACCGTCACCCCCCTGACCATGGCAGACACCGCCGAGCAAATTGCCGCCGAATACGGATTAAGTCTCAAAATTCTGGAACAGGAAGAATGCGAAAGCTTGGGCATGGGAGCCTTCCTAGGAGTGGCCAAAGCCTCGGATATTCCCCCGAAATTCCTTCATTTAATCTATAAACCCCAAGGAACCCCGAAACGTAAACTAGCAATCGTCGGCAAAAGCTTAACCTTTGATTCCGGCGGTTTGAATATTAAAGGGGCCGGCAGTGGCATCGAAACCATGAAAATGGATATGGGGGGTGGTGCCGCCACCCTAGGCGCAGCCAAGGCGATCGCCCAATTACAGCCAGAAGTGGAAGTACACTTTATCTGTCCAGCTACAGAAAATATGATTAGTGGTCGCGCTATGCACCCTGGGGACATTTTAACCGCTTCTAATGGCAAAACTATTGAAGTCAATAACACCGATGCCGAGGGACGATTAACCCTGGCCGATGGCTTGGTTTTTGCGGAAAAATTAGAGGTGGATGCGATCGTAGATCTAGCCACTTTAACCGGGGCCTGTGTCATCGCTTTGGGGGACGATATCGCCGGTTTATGGAGTAGCGATGAGGGTCTCACTGTTCAACTCCAAGAGGCCGCTAAATTAGCCGGCGAAAAATTCTGGCCAATGCCCCTAGAAGAAAAATATTTCGAGGGGATGAAGTCTCAAATTGCCGATATGAAAAACACCGGCCCGCGCCCCGGCGGTTCCATTACAGCCGCTTTATTTTTGAAGCAATTCATTAATAATACTCCCTGGCTCCACCTAGATATCGCAGGACCGGTCTGGTCCGATAAAGAAAATGGCGTTAATAATTCCGGGGCCACCGGTTTTCCCGTCCGCACTCTAGTTAATTGGGTAATGGCCAATAATTAAGTTATCGGTGATCGGTAAGCGGTATTAGGTGAGGAGTATTTTCACTGTTTACTGTTTACCGATCCCTGAAAAATCTGCCCCACCCCTCACCCCTATCTCAAGGTCGCGAGAGGACTCCCGTTAAACTGCGTAGCGGTTAACAGGAGATGAATCGCGACCAGAATGAAACTAACGCAGTAGCCTTTCCACTTTTGGGGAGTTTTGGTTCTCGACGTATTTTTTTAGTTGTTCGACAGTAACGTCGCCACAACTAGCCACGAAATAAGCTCCCGCCCAAAAATAAGGTTTATTGTCGAAATACTTTGCCGCCAAATCCGGAAATTCTTGTCTAATTAAGCGACTACTAACTGTTTTAAGGTTAGCGATTAGTTTGGTCTATGATTGTAATTAGTTGATATACTAGGCAGTAAGTGTTACAATTTAACTATACATCACATCACGAAACTAACGACAGTGATAACGCTTACCTACCAGTACAAACTAAAGGTAAACAAGAAACAGGAACGAGAGATTGTCCA
>NZ_JAPZSZ010000260.1:0-9609 GCF_027532095.1 Microcystis sp. LE19-195.1E | reverse complement strand
ATATCTCGAACAAGCTTCTTTTCCCCTCTCCGAGTCTGAATATCTGGAACATCTCAATGCGATCGCCAATTATCTCCACGAATGGGGTGGTTTTAGTCAATTTCAAGCTTTTATCCGCGAAACCCGCGAGCGTCCCCGTCTTGGTAAAGCGGTTAGTCTGGCCTTAGATTTAGGTGAAAGGGCCTCGGAATGGCTGATCAGTGATCAGTGATCAATTATCAGTGACCAGTGGGATTGTTAAGTGAACAGTATACTGCATTTAAATTGCGTATTGGATATTTTAATACAAATGCTCGAACTCCCCACTCCCCCACTTCCCCATCTCCTTCTCTAGCCACATAAAAAGGCGTTAAGATTAACCTTAACGCTTGCTTTTGATTTAATGACAGTGACTAGCTCTTGCGACGAGCGAAAGCACCAACACCAGCAACGGCTAAGATACCCAGGATAGCAGAGGGTTCGGGGATGTCAATTGATTTTGTTGTTTGTGTGAAGTCGTTGGTGACACTGTTAAGGGAACCGGTGGGAGAATCGACCCGGTAAGTGTCTCTGACGAAGAGTTTCGTGATACCGGACGGAACTGGAACCATGGCACCAGAAGCACCCAACGCGGTCGTAGCCGTCGAAGTTCCGATTAACGCCGACCCATTGATACTATCTGACCAAACCATCTTCTCCGTAAAGATACCCGAGTTACCTGCGCCAGTTGCATCATAACCAATACTGAAATCTTTGAACATCTTCGCCGGATCAAGGATCTCGACCGTGTAATCTATGACGAAAGTACCTCCGGATTGGGTCAGAGCGGGACTTGGTCTGTAGTTGAAGGTGTGTCTGTCTATAGTCGTTGACAAGATTTGATCTATGAGAAGAACCCCGTTATTTATAGGACCAGACGTTGGACTGGAGGCGAGGAATGTGAAAAGCTTGTCTCCCACTAGGCAAGGAGCAGACTTGAAACCAGAAAACAGTTGTCCCAATGGTAGAGGACAATCCGCCGCCTGCGCCTGGACGGGGGCAGTATTGGCAAAGCCGAAAGCGGCAACGCTGCCAGCGATAGCAAGAGCGCCAGTGGTTAGTCGTCTAGAGATGTTTGTGATCATTTTAAGTGGTTTGTTACTTTTTATTAGGGCAAAGTACGTAGACTACGCACTCTAGTATAGTTATAACCTTGGACAGATGAAATGTCAAGTGAATGAAATGAAAAGAAAGTGAGATGCTCCCCAGTAGGGTGAGTTAGCGTAACTCACCAAAAACCTTTCTTTGTGGTGCGTTACGGCAATATTCAGAGCTTGATTTTTGCCCTAAAAACAAGGGATTGCCTAACGCACCCTACCCAACTACCCAACTACTAAAGACTTGTGTGATTTGAAGCGGTCAAGGAAGTATTTATGGTCACAGGTAAGCTAAAACGCAGATGATTACACCTCGACCTAATATTATGTCAAGACTAAAAGTTTTTCTAGTTAGGGTTTGCGGCAAAAAGTTTTTCGGTGGGGGCAGGGTGTGGGGTGTGGGGTGTTAGGGTGTTAGGGTGTTAGGGTTTTAGTTGAAATTCCCCATTCCCCCATTTCCCCATTTCCCCACTTCCCTACTTCCCCACTTCCCCACACCTTTGAAAGAGGATTTAGTATTAGTGGTAACAGCAGCTACCCAATTTTTTTTGGTATTTGCTATGCTGATTGTTAACAATTTGTAATCTTTGGGAAATTTCCTCAATACTGCATGGTCGTTTCTGCTACAATTCCACCCCTAGCTCAAGATACCCTCGCCCTGAAAGCGGTGTGGGCAAATGTCGGCTATGATAGTTGTCCCTACCATTACAATTTCCATCTTCATACCCATTGTTCCGATGGTCAAATGAGTCCCCAAGACTTGATGAGACAAGCGTTAGATATCGGACTAAAAGGATTAGCAATTACTGATCATCACTCGATCGAAGGTTATCGACAAGCCCAAATTTGGCTAGAAAATCAGCATTTAAAGAGTTCTCTACCCCATCTCTGGACAGGGGTAGAAATTACGGCGAATCTCTTAGAGACAGAAGTGCATATTCTTGGCTATGGTTTCGATCCTACTCATACCGTTTTGACTCCCTATCTGCAAAGAGCCAAACCGGAAGGAGATCTAGCTTTGGCCTCTAGAGTCATTAACAGTTTACAGCAAGCGGGGGCCCTAGTGGTTCTCGCCCATCCCTTTCGTTACCATCGCCCCGCAGCCGATTTAGTAGCGGCGGCGGTAGAATTGGGTATTGATGGTATTGAGGCCTTTTATGCCTACGGCAATCCCAAACCCTGGCTACCGAGTCAACGGGAAACCGAACAAGCACTCGCTCTTAGTCGTCAATATCAATTATTCGCCACCTGTAGCACCGATTCCCACGGTAAATCTTTATTACAGCGCATTTAGCCTGATCCCGGGATTAACTGTAAAATAACTAAATTGACTAAACTCGCTCCCTTCTCGATCGAGTGTTAGTTTTTTATGGCCGTTGATCAGTGATCAGTAATCAGTAACCAGTAACCAGTGAAAGAGCCTAAATTTGTTGAAAATTGAAAACTTAAACCTGATAACTTAAAACTTAAACCTGATCACTGATAACTGATAACTGATAACTGATAACCCCCTGAATGAAAGATTTATTCCTTTACACTTGCTGGTTAATTCCCATTTATGGCTTAATTGGTTCGATTTTAACCTTGCCTTGGTCTTTAGGCATTATTAGTCGCACCGGTCCGCGGCCGGCCGCTTATATTAACCTATTGATGACCGTATTAGGGTTAATACACGGAACGATCGCTTTTAATCAAATTTGGCATCGAGAGACGATTAAACTGACTTTTGAATGGGTAAAAGTGGCCGATCTTAGTTTATCCCTTTCGATCGAACTTTCTCCCGTCAGTTTGGGGACGCTGGAAGTGATTACCTTAATCAGTCTCTTGGCCCAAATCTATGCCCTTGGCTACATGGAAAAGGATTGGTCTTTGGCGAGATTTTATGGCTTAATGGGCTTTTTTGAGGCAGCTTTGGGGGGAATTGCCCTCAGTGACTCCCTACTATTCAGTTACGCTTTCCTAGAGATGTTAACGGTCTCTACCTATCTCCTCGTCGGTTTTTGGTATGCCCAACCTTTGGTAGTAACCGCGGCCCGAGATGCCTTTTTAACCAAGCGCGTCGGCGATATTATTTTATTGATGGGTTTGGTGGCTCTGTCCAGTTACGGAGAAGGATTGAGTTTTTCTCAGTTAGAAAATTGGGCAGTAAATAACCCTGTACCGCCTCTGACGGCGACTTTGTTAGGATTAGCCCTTATTGCTGGTCCAACGGGTAAATGCGCCCAATTTCCCCTGAATTTGTGGCTAGATGAGGCGATGGAGGGACCAAATCCAGCCGGAATCATGCGGAATTCGATCGTGGTTTCGGCGGGGGCCTATGTTTTAATTAAGCTGCAGCCGGTGTTTACCCTATCTCCGATCGCTGCCAATGTTTTAATAGTGTTGGGGACAATGACGGCAATCGGTACTTCTCTGATGGCCTTATCCCAAATTGATATTAAACGGGTTTTATGCCACTCCACCAGTGCCTATCTCGGTTTGGTCTTTATTGCGGTGGGATTAGGTCATGTGGATATCGCTTTACTAATTTTATTCTCCCATGCGATTGCAAAAGCTTTATTGTTTATGAGCGCAGGAGCCTTAATTCTCACCACCAGTAACCAGAATATCACGGAAATGGGAGGAATTTGGGCAAGAATGCCGGCTACAACCACGGCTTTTTTAGGAGGTTCCGCGGGGATGACGGTTTTAATGCCCCTAGGGATGTTTTGGACATTAAAACGGTGGTTAAGTGGTGAATGGGCGATTCCTTGGTGGTTATTAGCGGTTTTAATCTTTGTTAATTGTCTTAGCATCGTCAATCTTACTCGGGTATTTCGTTTAGTCTTTTTGGGACAAACCCAAAGTAAGACCCATCGCACCCCGGAAGTGGCGTGGCCGATGGCTTTGCCCATGGTAGCATTGATTTTAATCGCTTTATTGGCCCCGATTATTCCCCTACGTTGGGATTTTTGGCTATCTTTCACCAATCCCCTCCTTAATAACCAGAGTTTTACTATTGTCTGGGGTTTTCCCTTACTGATGGCCTCTGGAGTAATTGGCCTAGTTATCGGGTTAATGGTAGAGTTAAGACGAGCTTGGGCGAGACCAACCGGGTTAATACTGCGATTCTTGCAGGATTTGTTCGCTTATGACTTCTATCTTGATCGCATCTATCAGTTTACCGTGGTTTTAGCCGTGGGAAGCTTGTCAAAAATTACCGCTTGGCTCGATCGTTATATTATTGATGGTCTGGTTAATTTGGTCAGTTTAGCGACGATTTTTAGCGGCAGTGCCTTAAAGTATAATGTTTCCGGTCAATCACAGTTTTATGTCTTGACTATTCTATTCGGAATAGGGGGATTAATCTGGCTCTTATTAAACGGTCAATGGTCACTGATAACTGATTATTGGTCATCCCTTTTGACTCGTTGAACCCTGTGGCAACTTTTGCCCCTCTATTTTAACCTAAACATTGGGAATCTTCGCTAACATTCCTCAACTGGGCCCACCAGAGCGGCATCGCACTTAAAGTCACAGCTTCAATCAATCTGCATGGTGCGTTCCCAAAAATCGATCGGTGGAGCAGAGGGAACGCACCCTACGGCTCTCTAACTGCAAACAATCTCCTTGAAGGAGACTTATCACATGAAGCCTTCTAGAGTTCTAGCAAAGATTCTTATATCTGACTGCACTTTGTCACAAAATTTTACTATTATTTTGACACTCTTAATGGTTAGAAGGGAAACATTGATCGCCATCTATCAAATTAGAAAAAAGCGATCCTAAAACCGAATAAATTCAGTAACAATCAGTAGTGAAAAAATTCAACCAAGCGATCAGCGACTATCATTGCTAATCGTTGGTCAAGACTGCCAATTTTGGCAACAATTCGGATTTTGTCAATCGCCCTAATTTGGTCTAAAGCGATACTGCCGCGCACATTTTCTTGGTCAATTGTGATTCTAGTTGGGTAATTTTTGATAGTACCGGTGATTGGTGCAATAACGACTGTTCTTAATCGAACATTAATCTCACTAGGAGAAACAACAACACAAGGCCGAGTTTTTTGCAGTTCAGACCCCCTAGTTGGATCGAGTGCCACCAACACGATGGCAAATCTTTCTACCATTGGTTTTCTCGCTCAAACTCGTTTTCTACCCCCAACCAATCCTGTAAATCCGCTTCAAGAGGAGTATCATCAAATAACTCAGCCCAACCTTCCCTCACCTTCTTTTTAGCACTCAGAATAATCATTTTACCATCAACTATCGCCTCAACTTCATCTGTAAATTCACACTGTTCCATGATTGCTTGAGGAATTGTAATTGCTTGGGAATCACCGATTTGTACGATTTTCAGTAACATTTTGACGACCAGATAAACATAGGATAATTATATCAATCTATACCGATCAGAGGCAGATCACCGCTCCCTATTTTTTCAGAAAAGCGATCACCCGATTAAAGGTGATCAAGTTATCTCAAGGATTTGCTAGCATGGGGATGCTAACAACTTATTTAAGGATGAGTAAGTGGATGTGGTGGCAAAGTTCCCAATTAGATCGTATTGAACCTCTTGTAAAAATCAAAAATTGTTGTTAGGGTGAGGAGTCAGTAGCCAGTAGTCAGTAGTCAGGAGAATTAAGAATGAATAATAATTAATTAAATGGTCTATTTACAGATTTTATGCCATTTAATCCTTATTCTTATCGTTTTTAAACCTTCAAAAATTAATTATACAATACGTTTAATTAATTACACATATCTAACCACATCTTGCCTCTCCTAACCAAGAAATTAATTTTGCACCACTACTTATTACTTAATTACTGTCTATTCTGTAATTTTATCACTAATTCTTGGAAAGGTTGCCAATCGTCTTCATAGGTAATTGCCTCCCAAACCGATTCGATTAGCGGTCTAAGTAAAGCGGTTTTAGGATTATAATGCGTTAAGGTATCGCCAATTTGAGTCAAGGAATCTGGGGGTAATTGATTTAAGACCAAACTATATAATTCTCGCCAACGTTGCCAATCAGCTTTCGGTAAATCCATATTTTCAAGAATTAGAGAACTATTTTCTCGCCAACCGTAATTAAATTGTTCACTTAATTGATAGAAAAAGTCATGATAACCGAGGCCGGTTTCTTGGAGAACTTCCACGGTTTTGCTGACCAGCAAAGCGGATTCGGGAGTAAAAATATCCTCAAAACCTAACTTTTTGAGCATCATTTTTTGATAATAAAAATTGTAATGCTGGTCATATTTAGCCAAAGCCATATCTAACTCTAACAAGGAGATGACCATCGACAGGGGAGATTGCAGTAACTCTAGATTTAAGCGACAGATAAAAGGCTGATTACCATAACTATAACGGCCGCCGTAGTCGAAATAGGCCGCCGTAAATTGGGGGTTATAGGAAGGAATAAAAGCGTAGGGACCATAATCGAAACTTTCCCCGGTAATTGACATATTATCGGTATTGAGAACCCCATGACAAAAACCGGCGGCCATCCATTGGGCTGCTAATTTAGCGGTTCTTTCAATCAAAGCGGCGTAAAATTTTAAATAGCGATCGCTATCTTGGGGATCGATTTCAGGATAATAATAAATAATCACATGATCGAGGAGTCTTTTAATTAAATCGCTACGTTTAATATGAAATAAACGCTCAAAAGTCCCAAAACGAATATGAGAATTACTAACTCGAATCATCACCGAAGATCGCGTCGGGGAAGGTTCATCGCCGCGCCAGAGGGATTCCCCCGTTTCCACCAAACTCAAACAGCGAGAGGTATTCACCCCTAAACTGCGTAAAGCTTCCCCGGCTAAGACTTCTCTGACTCCACCCTTGAGAGTTAACCTACCGTCCGCATGACGGGAATAGGGGGTCCGTCCCGATCCTTTCGTACCAAAATCGTATAATTTGCCATCAATACCCCTAACTTGACCGTAGAGAAAACCGCGACCATCCCCTAAAAAAGGATTATACTCGCCAAATTGATAACCGTGGTAACGCAGGGCCAAAAAGGGGGTAAGGGATTGAAATTTACCAAAAGCCTCGATAAAATGCTCATCTAAGCTTAATTCTGGCTGAATTCCCACCAAAGGTAATAAAGCATCATTGCGAAAACGAAGGATATGACGGGGAAAATCCGCGGCCGCGACTTGATCGTAGTATTGGTCCCCCAAGTCCTGCATGGCGCTTTCGTAAGGGAGACTGAGAAAGGGATTGGTGAGATGGTCTGTCATAGTGGTGGTGTCGATCGAGCGTTGAGGCGATAAAGTGGTAAAGATAGCCAAAAAATTTTCCTACTGAGACTATCAAACAGCGATGCCCGATTCTATTATGTATCAAGGGGACTATTTTCTTGTCCTTGAGGCCGATCAAACTGAACAATTCCAGACTCCCGACCAGTTGCGGGATAAGTTAAAAGATTTAATCACCGCAAAACCGGAGATTTGTCCCCGACAATTGGCGAAATTCTCTAGTTTTGAGGAAAAAGCTCTCTATCTGCGCGATAATTACTGCGAGTTGGACCTGGGTGAGAAGGGTTATTTACAATGGTATCTAGTGCGTTTGGAAAAATAAGTAAACCCGCTTTTTAACTTTTTACTTTCTAACTTGATCATTATGGGAGAAATAGAAGATTTACTGGCACAAATGAAGGCAGAATACCAGAAACGGGATCAGGAAAAACCGATGCCGTCCCCTTCTTCTCGCCAAGAAAAAGATCGTTCCCTGGCTGAATTTAAGGTTAATTATGCCAGCGATTCTTCTACCGATGCGCTTTTAAAAGCTTTAGCCTTAGAAAACCAAGAAAGGCAACAACAGGAGGCAGCGGAAAAAGAAAAAGCAGCGGCATTAAAAAAGCAGCGTAAGCGAGAAGCTTTAACTAGAAAGGCGAAGCAATGGTTAGATAAATTGGATGCTAAATCGGAGGAAGGACGCTGGTTTGAGGAGTTTTCCTATGGCTACGATTCTCCTTTAGAAGCGGCGATTGCCTATCTAGAAGCTTTGGGAGAAGTGGACATTTCTAAATGATCAGGTCTAATTTAAAGTTGTGGGTAAATTTGCTTGGTCAAAAACTCGATTATGCCACCAAATATTATCACCAGCTAGAATATTTGTGCCGTAACGAGGGACGATGCCATAAACAGTGCCGGGGTCATAATCCAAAGCTTGACTGATGAGATTGTAGAGACGTTGTAGATCAAAACCCCGGGGGTCACAATGGGGATATTTTCCTTGATTAATCAGAAAACTATCCACGGCAAAATGGCTGACAATTTGCGGTAATTGTCCCGTTTGTAAGGCTGCGAGGAGATAATATTTCGCCGTTTGTTGGTATTGAAAATCGCTGTAACCGGGGAGGGGTTGCAAGCGTCCTTTGGTCAAACAGTGGGATCCCGGCGCCTGTACCAGTTCAATGTTAACGCTGGAGATAACCCGACGATTTCTTTCGGCAAAAACTGGTCGCAAGCGATCGCAATTAGGGTGAGATAGCTGCTGACAAATCGCTTCTGTTGCCCATAATGCGGTGCTTTTTGCCCCATCAAAGTAATTTGTGGGATATTCTTTGACTAAACGCCTAAAGACGGCTTCTGAAGGCGTATTTAACCAAATTCTTGCTCTTTTTTCTAACTCAGGAGCCGATCGCGTACTCAAAGGAACACCCTCTAAAGCAAGTGCAAAACCCTTGACGCGGATAGTTTCTGGGGTAAGTTGCCACAGTTGACGCACTAATTGATCTCTGGTGTCTGCGGGCAGCATTTCGGCCGCTTGTTCATAAAAAGTGGCAGTGGGACGGTGACGTTCAAAAAAAGGCCGGGCGATCGAGTCTAAAATGTCTCTATCCCTGGAATTCTGTTTGCGGGGGATGTAAACATTGGGACCCAATTTCATCGGACCGCGAGCATATTTTTTCTGTTCTTCGATGTTACCCGCAGTCATACTCCAAGCTGTGTCGTGGAGAATAAACAAAGGGGTGCGATCGAGGGTTAATTCGGTTTCTGGCGGGGTAATTTGCAAAAATTCGGCGATTTTCTGCTTTTCTAACTCATCTAGACTCTTACCGGCTAAATTCTCCCCCACAGTGGAGGGATTAAAAATATTTATGGTGGCAGTGGAAAGACTAGAGGTATTCAGTTTTAAAATCAGTAGGGACAAGACCAAGCTAATCACCAAAGAAGTCACTCCCCATCGCCATTGTTCCGGGGGAAAGATAGAATATCTAGGGAGAGAAAATTGTCTTGATTTTTGCCGTCTTTGTCGATTCATCGGACTCTTTTAACTCTTTCCACCCATTGTATTCACTTTCTCGAAAAAGGGAATTAATACTAAATCCGTTGAGTATATGCTACCTATCAGGATAGTGGGACTTAGGCGTTTTCGGTCAGCAAAAAAGGCTCAAACCATTACGGGACAAAGGGTTAACCTCGATTGATGATTTTCCTTGATCTATCTGGGTTTCAGCGATTTTGGGCTTCTCGAAGTAAATCCCAAGCGGGGAT
>NZ_JAPZSZ010000003.1:0-7584 GCF_027532095.1 Microcystis sp. LE19-195.1E | reverse complement strand
AAGCATTATCGGAGACTGCGAAAGGCGCAAAAAAATCTGTCTAGAAAACAGAAAGACTCAAAAAATCGGGAAAAAGCAAGAATCAAAGTAGCCAAGATTCACGCCCAAATTACTGATAACAGAAAAGACCATTTACACAAGCTAACCACTCAATTAGTCCGTGAAAACCAAACGATTGTGGTTGAGAATTTAGCCGTCAAGAATATGGTCAAAAACCCGAAATTATCTCAGGCAATATCTGACGTTAGTTGGGGAGAAATTACCCGACAATTAGCCTATAAATGCCGTTGGTACGGCAGAAATTACATCGAAATAGATAGATGGTTTCCTAGCTCTAAAAGGTGTAGTAATTGCGGGCATATTGTCGAAAAGATGCCGTTAAATGTTCGAGAATGGGATTGTCCAGACTGTGGGACACACCATGACCGAGATGTTAACGCTAGTAAAAATATTTTGGCCGCAGGGCTTGCGGTGTCAGTCTGTAGAGCGACCATAAGACCAGAACAGAGTAAATCTGTTAAGGCAGGTGCGAAAAATCCTTCGGGAAAGAAGCAGAAACCTAAATCGTGAGGTTTGGGAATCACCGTCCGTTTACGGCGGTGAGGATGTCAAAACAATTCTGGCTCGATCGATATCTAGACATCGGGCGAAGTTTCCAGAAAACCACGGCTACATCTAGATTTTAGTCTATGATGACAATAGATTTGGTCAATGGCAAGAGCCAATAACGATTGGGAAGTTTGATAATTTTTCTTGATTGTACTTAACTAAAAAGGTCGGCTAAGTAGGTAGGCGTTAAAAATTATCAGACACCCCCCTTATCAAGGGTAGGGTTGATTCATGAATCAACCCTACCTTATCAAGGGGGGCAGGGGGGATCGAACCTAAAATCCATTTTTAATTTAATTATAACCAGCTACTTAACACCAGCAAGAAATATTAACCAATCCTCTAGATATAGACAAACAGAATACTATCTAAATTGAGCGAGCCAGTAATGCTATGATCAAAAAATAATTATCTTGAGATGGTAATTTGTGTGATGTTACCTTTTTTACTACCCATTGCCCAAACTCCTCCTATTGTAGAAATAATTCGACCGGTGCAGGTGCGTCCTTTACCGAATCAACTAGATCAAGTTCCCGTTTTTAATAGTAATAGTCCCGAATTATTGCTAGGAGAAGGGATTTTGCTTTCGACTTTTCCCCCCCAAGAGAAAAGTTTTCCCTCGGCCCATTTAAATTATGCTTTTCAGGGACGCTTTGATATTTTTGCCCACCATATAGCGAGGGGGAGTTTTCCCGATAATTTACGCAGCCTTTATCTGGGTATATTACTCCACAATCCTAGTTCTAATCCCGTGACCGTTAAAATTCTGCAAGGAGCTAGTTATTTGAGTCAACCCGATGCAGCTTTTATCGATTTACCCGCACAAGTGGAAAATAATCAGGGGACGGTTTTTGCTGGGCCGGGAAGTCGGGTAATGGGGGATATTTTAATGGGGCAGCGTCAGGATATTTTTCCCGATAGGATTATTATTCCGGCGGGGGAGAGTGTTATGGTCTTAAATGCGGCGATTCCCGTGCGCGATTTGACTCCCCCTTTAAACGGTAGGTCCACTTATCTCCGTCTGGAAAGTGACGGTCTTCTCTACGCTGCTAGTTTAGCTCTTTATGCACCCCTAGATGAAAATGGGCAGGAAAGACCCCCAAATCTGACAGAGTGGCAAAATTTGCTAGAAAAAGGCGATTTATCGACTCCGAGGGATCGAGTACCCACTCCTCCCCATAGTCAAGGACAGATAATTTATGGACGGGTAGCGGGGGTGTCCCAAGGTTCAGCTTGGCCAGCCCGATTGGTCGATCGAGCTTCTTTATGGTTAAATATTCCTGATTCTGGTCAATCTATAGCCTATGGGATTAGCACCCTACCCGGGGGCAAACTGGGAACGGAACAAAATCAAAGTGCTACTATGTTAGTTCGCTATCCCGATACGGCCTATCAAGCTCATGGTAATTACGGTGTGGAATATCGGTTAAGTTTACCTCTATTTAATCGAAGTGATGAGGCGAAAACGGTGACTATTGCGCTAGAAACACCGATTAAAGAGAATATTATCGGTCAGGGTTTGCGTTTTCTCGATCCGGCTGCCCCACAAGTGTTTTTTCGGGGAACAGTAGCCGTCAATTATAGCGATGACCAGGGACAGGCACAAAGCCGATTTTTCCATCTCGTCCAAAGACGCGGACAAGAGGGGCAACCTTTAGTGACTCTGACTATTCCTCCCGGGGATTGGCATATAGTACAGGTAAATTTTTTATATCCACCAGATGCTACTCCTCCACAGGTTTTAACGATTAAGACCGAGTAGAACAAGTTTAAAATTGGCCGTTAACGATCGCAATATTCCATTGACCCTCTTGGTTGGTTTCAAAGGCAATTTGGCGACCATCACCGCTAATGGTGGGATTGCGGACGCTTCCCCGCAGGTTAGCGGTTAACAGGGTTGCACGGGATCTGGAACGATCATAAACCATGACATCACTCTTGCCGCGTTCGCTGGAGATATAGGCAATTAAACGACCGTCAGCATTCAGAGATGGCTGATCTTGGCTAGAATCGCCACGATTTAGGTTAGGAAGATTAACTAAGCGCTTTTCTTGCAGATCGAATAAATATATACTACGACGACCGGAGCGATCGGAAGCGAAGGCTAAATAGCGACCATCAGCACTATAACTGGGGAATTGATCGGGAGCAAAACTATTTAAACCACCGGAGGGAACTTGAGGAGTGATCAAAAGAGGAGAATTGCAGCCACTTATCCCCGATAACAGCCCAAAAGAGGACAAAAATCGCCCCAGCCAGACAAAAAAATTTTTTTCTTTCATCTTGACTTTTGACCCCAAATGTGCTAATAACTTTCTTCCTTGCCGACGGTTTTGAGGGTAAGTAGTTGATTGCCTTGACTGAGACTATCGGCGATCGCTTCTCGAATCGGCAGGTCAATAGTGGTTTCAGCGAGGATTTCTTGGGCTTTTTGCCGCAAATCTGCCCCAGTATCGGCATCTACTTGGTCTAGATCGAGTAATTCTTGCGATAGCTGTTCGATCGAATTCGGGTTAGTCATAGCTCAGGCTCCCAACAAGCTTAATTACAATCCCATTGTAAAGAGGGTCTGGTCCCTAATTGGGGATTTTTTGGCTTTAATTCAGTATTGATACCAATCCAACTTTAAAAACCCAGCTATGAATTGTTTCCCACTTCCCCACTTCCCTCAAAAAAATTTTCCCAGAGGTGCTTGACATAACCCTAATAATGAAGTTACAATCAGAATTGTCGCAAAAATGGGATTGTAGTTCAATTGGTTAGAGCACCGCCCTGTCACGGCGGAAGTTGCGGGTTCGAGCCCCGTCAATCCCGTAGAAATCTAGATTAGAGTCGCCCAAGGCTCGTTATCCTGTGGGCAGTAGGGTGAATAAACACGATCCTACTGCCTAGATTTGTTCTAATTTACCGATAAACCGGCATTAGCTTGAATATAATCGGGTAATTCAATCTTTACCGGTTGTACCCGCCAGATTTCCTCGCAGTATTCCCGAATCGATCGATCGCTAGAGAATTTTCCCATGCGGGCCACATTAAGAATCGCTAAACGACTCCAATGTTCTTGATCTTTATAAGCGCAACCGACTCCTTCCTGACAATCGATATAGGACTGATAATCGGCCAGTAACATATAGGGATCATTGTAGATAAGATCATCCACAAGCGGGCGGAATAAACTACTATCACCCCGGCTAAAAAATCCCGAACTAATGAGGTCTAATACTGCCCGCAATTCTTCGTTATGGTAATAGTATTCTTGGGGATTATAACCGGCGGCTTTCTTAGCATAAACCTCCTCGGTTGTCAAGCCAAAAAGAAAGAAATTTTCCGCCCCCACCTGTTCACGAATTTCGATATTTGCCCCATCGAGAGTACCGATAGTTAAGGCCCCATTCATGGAGAATTTCATATTACCGGTTCCCGAAGCTTCTTTCCCAGCCGTGGAAATTTGTTCAGACAAGTCTGCAGCTGGATAAACCCGTTGACCGAAGGTGACATTATAATCGGGTAGGAAAACCACTTTTAAACGTCCTCCAATTGTCGGATCATTATCGATCACTTCTGCCACAGAATTAATCAATTTAATGATTAATTTCGCCATAAAATAACCCGGGGCTGCCTTACCACCGAAAATAAAGGTACGGGGGGTAATATCGAGATTGGGATTATTTTTGAGGCGATGATAGAGAGTGACGATATGTAAAACGTTGAGATGTTGCCGTTTATATTCGTGAATGCGTTTTACCTGCACATCAAAGAGGGTACTAGGATCAACTTTAATGCCGACTTTTTTAGCGATATAATTGGCTAAATCTGCCTTAATATCGTATTTAATTTGTCGCCAAGAGTCCCGAAATCCCCCATCATCCACATAGTTTTCTAAACCGCGTAAATCCTCCAGATGTTTAATCCAATTTTCGCCGATTTTTTCGGTAATTGCAAAAGTTAAGCGGGGATTACTAGAAACTATCCAGCGCCGGGGAGTAACTCCATTGGTTTTGTTGCTAAACTTTTCGGGAAAGAGTTCATAGAAATCGCGCAGAACATCTTTTTTCAGTAATTCTGTATGGAGGGCTGCCACCCCATTAATTGCCTGGGAACCCACACAGGCAAGGTGAGCCATACGGACGTATTTTTCGCCGCTTTCATCGATTATAGATAAACGGGACATTTTGCCGTCATCATGGGGATAAATAATGCGAATTTTATCCAAGAAACGATGGTTAATTTCATAGATAATTTCCATTAATCGGGGGAAAAGACGACCAAAAATACTCAAAGGCCATTTTTCTAAAGCTTCTGGCAAAAGAGTATGATTGGTATAGGCGAAGGTATTTTGAGTAATAAACCAAGCTTTATCCCAATCGAAATGATGCACGTCAATTAACAAGCGCATTAACTCAGCCACCCCGACGGAAGGGTGAGTATCATTCAATTGTACTGACCATTTTTGATGAAAATTATCGAGACTGGGGTTTTCATGTAAGTGAATACGAATCAGATCCTGTAGGGAACAGGAAACAAAGAAATATTGCTGTTCTAAACGCAGTTCTTTGCCTTGAATTGGTTCATCGTTAGGATAGAGAACTTTACTGATATTTTCCGAGTGAACTTTATTATCCACCGCACCATAATAATCGCCGCGATTAAAGCGACCAAAATCAAAAGATTCACAAGCTTCTGATTTCCAGAGACGCATGGTATTAGCGGTGTTAACTCGATAGCCGAGAATTGGGGTATCGTAGGGAATTCCTTTGACTACATAATCGGGAATCCAATGACTGCGATAATTACCATTTTCGTCGGTATAGGATTCGGTATAACCGCCAAATTTTACCTCTACCGATGATTCCGGTCGGGCAATTTCCCAGGGATTTCCATACTGTAACCACTTATCGGTTATTTCTACCTGCCAACCGTCGTGGATTTCTTGATCAAAGATACCAAATTCGTAGCGAATACCGTAACCAATAGCTGGAATTTCTAGGGTAGAAAGGGAATCGAGATAACAGGCAGCTAAACGACCTAAACCACCATTTCCTAACCCCGGTTCTTCTTCTTGGGCAATTAATTCTTCTAGTTTTAATCCCGATTCGCTGACAGCTTTCTGGACCTGTTCGTAGATACCGAGATTAATTAAATTATTAGCTAAATGGGGGCCGACTAAAAATTCGGCCGAGAGATAACAAACGGTTCTGACATCTTTTTTTAGATAGGTTTGTTGGGTGGTTAACCAACGCTGCAATAAACGATCGCGGATTGTATAGGCTAGGGCCATATAAAGATCGTTTTTACTGGCTAATTCTGGTAATTTACCCTGAATATAGAGTAAATTATCCCTTAAAGCCCGTCGGATAGTTTCTGTGTCTAATCCTGTTCTGTCGTCTTCGATGATAATCGGACAAACAAAAGTTGATTCTGGAGATGGATTCATGGGAGCATTTTTACTGAAGATTGACTGCTCTTAGTTTAAGATAACCCGCGCTGAAATTGTATCAAGAAAAGCTTAAATCTTGACTAAGATTAAGGTATAGTAATGACATAGTTAATAGGAAGCGAAAATAGGAGAAAGTTTGAGCAATGCGTGCTTTTGTGACGGGTGGGACGGGTTTTATCGGGGCGAATTTAGTGCGATTGCTTTTAGTTGAAGGCTACCAAGTCCGCGTCCTCGTCCGTCCCCACAGTAATCTCAGAAATTTGTGGGGTTTAGACGTGGAAATTGTCCGGGGTGATTTAAATGATGAGAACTTATTTAAATTAATGGTCGGATGCGAAGTTCTCTTTCATGTAGCGGCGCACTATTCTCTCTGGCAAAAGGATAGACATCAACTCTACCAAAACAATGTTTTAGGCACAAGAAATGTTCTAGAATCGGCGCATTTAGCGGGAATTGCCAGAATAGTTTATACCAGTTCCGTGGCCGCCATTGGAGTGGGTAAAAAGGGTGAAAGTGTCGATGAAACTTATCAAAGTCCCGCCCATCAATTAGTGGGTTATTATAAAAAATCGAAGTATTGGGCAGAACAGGAAGCATTGAAAGCAGTGCAAAGAGGACAGGATATCGTTATAGTTAATCCTAGTACGCCGATAGGAGCCTTTGATCTTAAGCCTACACCCACTGGCGACATTATTCTCCGTTTTTTGCGGCGAAAAATGCCCGCTTATGTGAATACGGGATTAAATCTAATTGATGTGCGCGATGTGGCCTGGGGACATTTATTAGCTTTAGAAAAGGGCAGAACTGGCGAAAGATATATTTTAGGTCATCAAAACACTTCTTTAAAAACTTTGTTGACAGAATTAGCCGAAATTACCAGCATAAATGCCCCGAAAATTGTTTTACCTTTTTGGATTCCTTTACTAATAGCTTGGCTGGATGAAAAAGTTCTTCCTGTCTTCGGAAAATCGCCCTCTATACCCCTTGATGGCGTGAAAATGTCAAAACAGTCCATGTACTACGATTCCTCGAAGGCAGTGCAAGAACTGGGCTTACCGCAATCGCCGATTAGACAAGCTTTAGCTGATGCTATCGATTGGTTTCAAACCAATGGAGACATTACTTATTAAGACTGAGTAGGAAGGGAAAAAGATGGTCTCAATTGTGCTGAAATGCTTAAGTAGTTAGGTGTTAAAAGTTGTCAGACACCCCCCTTATCAAGGTAGTAGGGTTGATTCATGAATCAACCCTACTATGAATCAACCCTAGGGACAGGGGGGATCAGACGCAAAATCTATTTAGGGTCTGCTGAAAAAGTCATTGAAAAGTACAGGTCTCTTAATCAATGATTTCACTTAGCTACAAGCATAAGCTTTAGTTGTTGATTAATTTTTAAGTTATAACTTATCCTAATCATTGACCGAGAAAAAGTGCTGTTTTTCCATTTCAGACATAAAAAAGCCCAAAAAACCTGCCTCAACAGGTTAGAAAGATTCATGACTAAAAAAGTAATAGCAATCGCTGAAAAGGAAGTATGA
>NZ_JAPZSZ010000339.1:0-8365 GCF_027532095.1 Microcystis sp. LE19-195.1E | reverse complement strand
TGAAATGGGGCGAAAGTCTGTGGACTCTGTGTAAGACAGTACATGGTTTTTTAACTGTGGTATGCGACGGTGGTGGAAGCAGAAACTTAAATCGTGAGGTTTAGGAATCGCCGCACTTTTAGGGCGGCGAGGATGTCAAGGCTAACCATTACCCCAATTCTAGAATTATCCGTTTTTTTAGGTTTTCTTGACTACTATTCGGCGGTAGCCAATCCAGTTTCGGTGCTGCCGGTGGTGCGACGACGGGTGAGAGTATTAAAGAGCATAATTCCGATCGCTTTGATCAGATTACCTTCCAACTCTTGGAACATTTTCATGTTCATGCCAAAAGCGGCGTTAGCTTCGGCGACAATGCGATCGGCCATGGCTTGATCCACTGGTAACTCGTCGAGAGTTTGACGATAGTGGTTTTTATAGGCTTTTTCGTCGGTAATATCTTTAAAATCATAGAAAGCTGTGCCACCAGTTTCCAGATTCATCGCTTTTTCGGCGATTTTTTTCAAGATTTGCCCCCCGGACAGATCGCCGAGATAACGGGTATAGGAATGAGCGACTAATAATTCGGGTTCTGTTGTGGCGATTTCCCGAATCCGGTTAACGTAGGCCTGACCTGCGGGAGATAAAGCGATCTCGTTGCGCCAATTTGGACCGTAATAAAAATATAAATCCTGTTCCAGCGCATTTTTGCGATTGAGTTCAGGAAAACAGATTTTAGAAACGACGGGATGACTAGGAAGTTTTTCCATCTCCTCCTCCATGGCCGAATAGACGAAGTAGAGGTTAGCCACCAGTTTGCGATAGGAAGTTTTTTCTACCACACCTTTGAGAAAACACTTGACAAAACCGACGTTTTCTGCCATGGTGTGGGATTTTTTCGTGCCTTCCCGCAGTTGAGTTGATAAATTAACGCTCATATTATGATCACCTGTTTGGATGAGTAGAATGGATCGGGTTCGTTACAGATACTTACTAAAACCGCCTATTTTGGTAGATTAAACTGAATCGATCGGTAATTTTATTAAGAATTTTTACAGTGCCTCTGGGGGAGCTTAGGGGAGAAATTTAGCTCTAGCAGGACTTGACCGCCGGTTGAAACCGGTATTGATCGAGATGGCGAAATTGTAAAGATTAGTGAAAAACTGCTCCCTAGTTGATCTTGGTGAGAGAGAGGGTGTAGTCTAGCGCCAATATCAATTCTTGCTCGACATTCTTCACACTTCTTAGAAATTCTTAACATTCAGGAGACTTAATATCAGCAAAATTTCACAAATTAAAACCGAATTTAGCAATCATGCTTATAATCAGTACAGGATTCTTTATGTTGTCCTAAACTCAAGCCCTTGAGAGACAAAGCCCTAGTTGCGATGTCAGCGAGAACACATTTAGCAACTCCCTATCCAAACCCTTAGTCATAACACTCTGGTAATGCCCCGAATACTTGTAATCGATGATGATCCTGCAATCGCGGAATTAGTCTCCATCAACTTGGAGATGGCGGGTTATGACGTTAATCCCGCAGAGGACGGGATTAAAGGCCAGGCCTTGGCCGTCCAGTTACAACCCGATTTAATCATGCTGGATTTAATGCTGCCCAAAGTCGATGGTTTTACTGTCTGTCAGCGTTTGCGACGAGATGAACGCACGTCCGACATCCCGATTTTGATGCTCACAGCCTTAGGACAAACCCAAGATAAAGTGGAAGGTTTTAATGCGGGTGCTGATGATTACCTGACCAAACCTTTCGAGGTGGAGGAAATGTTAGCTAGGGTACGCGCTCTCCTCAGACGCACCGATCGCATTCCCCAGGCCGCTAAACACTCAGAAATACTCAGTTTTGGACCTTTAACCCTTGTTCCCGAACGTTTTGAGGCGGTCTGGTTTGAAAGTGTGGTCAAGTTAACCCATCTAGAATTCGAGTTACTCCACTGTCTTCTCCAACGTCACGGTCAAACCGTTTCCCCTAGTGATATTCTCAAGGAGGTCTGGGGATACGATCCCGATGATGATATCGAGACTATTCGCGTTCATATTCGCCATCTGAGAACGAAACTAGAACCCGATCCCCGCCACCCTCGCTATATTAAAACCGTTTACGGTGCGGGTTATTGTCTGGAGTTACCCACCAATGAACAGTTGGTGCTTGATTCATCGGTGGCAACGGTTTAAACAGGGAGCAATTGTCTAGATAGGCAATAGGGACAATTGTTTCCTCGCTCCTCCTGTTCAGATTGAGAGGGTTTGACCGGCGGTTGGGTTTTGATGGCTATGGCTGAGTCCTCTTTTTGGCCCTGACTATAACGAGGGGAAAACACCCCCAGCAAGTCAGGACAATGGCGAGAGTAACTACTGGTTTAAGGTAAATCCGTCGCCCCCATCAAAAAGCGGTCGCATTCCCTGGCGGCCCCGCGACCTTCATTAATCGCCCAAACCACCAAACTTTGACCACGACGACAATCCCCTGCGGCGAACACTTTCGGTAAGCTAGTGGCAAATTGACCGTGTTCGGCCTTGATATTGCTGCGGGCATCCTTTTCTAAGCCTAAATCATCGAGTAAAGGCTGTTCTGGTCCCAAAAATCCCATGGCCAATAGAACCAATTGCGTCGGGATGACTTTTTCTGTTCCTGCTACCGGTTGGGGGATAAACTGCCCTTTTTCGTTGCGTTGCCATTCCACCCGTACCGTGTGAATCCCTGTGACGTTGCCCTCGCTATCCCCCTCGAATTTAGTCGCCGTGGTGGTATAAACCCGGGGGTCATCGCCAAAACGTGCGGCCGCTTCCTCTTGTCCATAGTCCATACGGTAGATTTTCGGCCATTCGGGCCAGGGATTATCGGCGGCCCGTTCTCGGGGCGGTTGCGGCATAATCTCTAATTGGGTGACGCTACGGCAGTTATGACGCAGGGAAGTCCCCACACAGTCGGTTCCCGTGTCGCCACCGCCGATAATTACCACGTCTTTACCCGCAGCCGAGATAAAATCCTCCCCCGGCTGTCCGTCTAGTAGTGCTTTTGTATTAGCGGTGAGAAACTCCATGGCGAAGTGAATGCCCTTTAATTGGCGACCTTCGATGTTCAAATCCCGGGGTTTGGTGGCTCCGGTACAGATAACCACGGCATCATATTCGTTTAATAGGTCTTGGCTGCTGATATCCTTGCCTACTTCCGTGTTACAGACCATTTTTACCCCTTCCTGTTCCAGCATCTGGAGACGACGCAGAACCACTTCTTCCTTATCTAACTTCATGTTGGGGATACCATACATCAACAGGCCCCCGGGACGGTCAGCCCGTTCGTAAACCGTCACCCAGTGACCGGCTTTATTTAACTGGTCGGCGGCCGCTAATCCAGCAGGTCCTGAACCGATCACGGCCACTTTTTTGCCAGTACGGATGGCGGGGGGATTGGCAGTAATCCACCCGGATTCCCAACCTTTGTCGATAATTGAACATTCAATATTTTTGATCGTAACGGGGGGATTATGAATACCGAGAACACAGGAACCCTCACAGGGGGCAGGGCAGACTCTACCGGTAAATTCGGGGAAATTATTGGTTTTATGGAGGCGATCGAGGGCTTCCCGCCACAATCCTCGATAGATTAAATCATTCCATTCGGGAATCAGGTTATTAATCGGGCAACCACTGGCCATGCCACTAATTAGCGTTCCCGTGTGACAAAATGGTGTACCACAATCCATACAACGGGCGGCCTGATTGCGGAGTTTATCTTCTGGCATGGGAAGATGAAACTCATCCCAATTATGAAGGCGATCGAGGGGGGTAAGTTCGGAAGGAAGTTCACGCAGGAATTCGATAAAGCCAGTCGGTTTGCCCATAGTCTTTGTTATCTCTGTCGTTTATTCCCTATCTTCCTTCACAGTTCGATTGATCCCCGCAACTTTACCGATTTCTTTAATCTTATCCGCAACTCAGTGGACTAACAGGCGGTAATTTTGACAAATTCGGGAATTAACTATTGAGTTAAAAACAGGCGATTTCAAGAGGAAGGGGGCAATTCTAAGGGGATAGCCCCGATTATTCCCTTACGAAAATCATTGAGTAACTGCATGGCTGCCCTTTCTTTATCTTCTTGATATTTGAGATTGGCCAATTTTTCGATAAAATCTTCCCCGGTCATGTCTAGAGTATTCAACCCATAACGAGATTGTAAAAGACCTTCATAGTGTAATTCTATTAATAAATCGACAAAAGCCGCCGCTATCCTTTGGTTATCATAACCAGCATCCCCAATATCCTCACAGATAGCTAATTTCACCGCATCCCTTTGATTATCTAAACGGGAAGGGATCACCCCTGGCGCGTCTAATAATTCTAAGGTGTCGGAAATTCGTACCCATTGTAATTGTCGCGTTACTCCGGCCCTGCGGGCGCTGGCGACGACTTTTCGCCCTAATAAACGGTTAATCAGGGCAGATTTGCCCACATTGGGAAACCCGATCACCACGGCGCGCACTGGACGCGGTAACATTCCTCTCAGTTGGCGTTTTTGGTTAATTGCATCGCCAATTTTTTCCGCCGCTTTGATAATTGCTTTAACTCTTTCTCCCTGTTTAGCGTTAGTAAAATAGACGGTTTTTCCTTGACTTTTAAACCATGTTACCCATTGTTGATGGGCAGATTCGGGAATCATATCGAGACGATTTAAGATTAACAAGCGCGGTTTATTGCCAATCCAATCGTCCACCTGCGGATGATGGGAAGCTAAGGGAATGCGAGCATCGCGCACTTCTAAGACCACATCCACGAGTTTAAGATGTTCCTTGAGTTTTCTTTCCGCTTTGGCAATATGACCGGGATACCATTGAATTAACGACATGGGAGATGGGAGTATAAAATTAAATCTTATCAGGAATAGTCCCTAGATAGCTATAATTATCTGAGAAAAAGTTTAGTAATTTCACTGCAATTATAACAGGATTGTCGATGACTAATTTAAAAAAATGGCAAATTATTAAATCCGAGCTAGTTTTTCATAATCGTTGGTGTCAAGTCCGTCAAGACGCGGTGAAGTTATCCTCTGGACAAGTTATCGATGATTATTTCGTTAATATTCGTCCTGAAATTGTTTTAGTTGTTCCAGTTACTAGGGATAATCAATTAGTTTTTGTCCGTCAATATCGTCACGGAGTTAAGGAAATTTTATTGGAATTTCCAGCCGGGGCAGTAGATGCGGGTGAAGATAATATTACTGCGGCAGCGCGTCGGGAATTCGAGGAGGAAACCGGTTATCAAAGTGATTCTCTAATACCTCTGGCTGTTTTGTACGATAATCCCGTTAAAGATACTAACAGAATTCATATTTTTTTGGCTCTTAATGCTACTCCCACAGGTCAACAAAAGTTAGATATTACCGAGGAAATTGAAGTTATTCTTCGACCTTTACAGGAAATTAATCCACAGGAAATTACCGTCTCTGGTAGTTTAGCTGCTTTCTATCTAGCGAGGGATTTTTTAAAGCAAAATTATTAAGGAGTTATAGCAGTTATATTAATGGGGAGGTAGGAAGTTTTCGTTTTGGGGAGCCGGTTGTCAGGATTCAGGAGATAGGGTGGTCACTGCGTGCGCGTTGCGGGGGGTGTTGGGGTGTTAGGGTGTTAGGGTGTTAGGGTTTTAGTTGAAATTCCCCCACTTCCCCACTTCCCCACTTCCCCACTTCCCGCTCTCCTACCTCGGCGCTTTTCTCTACTGTTTGAACAGGATTTGTATTACTTTAAGTTTTATTTTTTTCACTTGTCTATGAGTAATTTTTTGATGATTGCTGGCTTTATCCTATCAGCTTATGCGATTGTTGCCAACGATTCCCTACAAACTTTAGGGACTTTTTTAAGTGCCAATGAAGAACGTCCCTGGTGGATTTTATGGCTGTACACCAGTATAATCTTAGCCTCGATTTTTATCGCTGGTTGGTATATTAATCAGGGAGATGTGGCTTATAATCGACTAGAAATGATTCCCTTCCCAGAAACTTTTACTTGGATTTATATCGTTCCTCCCCTAGCAATTTTAATTCTCACCACTTGGGGAATACCCGTGAGTACAACCTTTTTGGTTTTAACAGTTTTTGCTCCCCAATCTCTAGATGAAATGTTAGTTAAATCCGCTTGGGGTTATGCTCTTGCTGTTATAGCGGGGTTAGTAATCTATCGAATTATTTATCAATTAGAAAACTTTTTCCTAGAAACAGTTAATCAAGAACCTGAAAAAATCTGGGTAGTTTTACAGTGGTTATCCACCGGGTTTCTCTGGAGTCAATGGTTAATGCAAGATTTTGCTAATATTTTCGCCTATCTTCCCAGAAAGTTAGCGGCAACATGGTTAGTTTTATCTCTAACAGTTATGCTACTCCTGCAAACCATCATTTTTATTAATCATGGGGGTCAAATCGAGAAAATTGTCACTAGCAAAACTAACGCCCATGATCTGCGTTCTGCAACAATTATTAACTTAATTTATGGTCTAATTTTACTGTTTTTTGTTGGCTATAATCATATTCCCATGAGTACCACTTGGGTATTTTTAGGTTTATTAGGAGGTCGAGAAATTTCTCTGACTTTAACCAGAGAAACCCCTAATTTAGCCGCCACGGGTAAACTGGTTTTAGGGGATGCCTTGAAAGCTTTTATCGGTATGATTGTTAGTGTTGCTATCGCTCTTGCTTTACCTCTACTCGCTCAAAAAATTAACTATCTATAGGAAGTGGGGTGTGGGGTGTGGGGTGTGGGGTGTGGGGAGATGTAAATTAAGAATAACAAGATTGGGCGGATAGGCGATCGATTGATGACCCGGAGTGATAAAGTTTTCTATTACTGATAATCTCGAAATTATCGTTCAACCAGATTAAAGATGCTTCTGTGACTAGACCTTCTTCAAGAGTGACTAGGGAAAAATTGCGAGATTTACCCGTATCGGAGTGGAGAATACGAGGGACACTGGCAGCATTCAGATAAACAGTTCCCATCTCGGAAGTGACCACGGGATTGCGTAAACGGGAAGTGGTATGACGGAGACGGTGGTGCATATGACCGAAACTGACGAGAGGAACCTGTTTTCCTAATAGCTGTGCTTGTTCGATGGCCGCCGCTAAATCCGGATCCCCGTGGTCCCCTCCCAAGGGTTGCCAATCGCGACCACAGATAGCTTCCGCTTCCTTTCCCAGTCCGGCCGGACCATTGTGACCTAAAAAAATCAGGTTATTATAGGCAGTATCTTGAATATTAGCGATAATTTTGGCGGTAGATTCGGCAAAACTGCTGATATTATAGCGTTCTTGAAAAAATTCTCCATTTTTCCACTCGGATCCCCCCCAAGTAAAGGGACGACCCCCAACAATCGAAAGCTCTAAACCGGGTAGGTCTAGTTTTGAGTAACCCACATGAGCAACCCCTAATAATTCTAACTGGGCGGTGACACGATCTTCTTGATTGCGATCGTAGGGACATTGTTTTCGTCCCCAGGGGGTGGCGCTATACCAAGCGTCATGATTACCGAGAATAACGGCTTTTGGTAAGGACAAACTAGCAATCCGACCGACAATTTCTAGGGATTCATTGCCAAAATCGCCGACAAATAGGGCTAAATCCACTTGTAAAGCTTCTAGTGCTAAATTATCTTCTATTTCCCATTGGTCGTGAACGTCACCGATGACGGCGATTTTATAGCTGCGAGGGAAAGAACTTACCATTACCAGTTATCAACTATCATTTATCAGTAACGATCATAACTAGGATTGGCCGAATAAATAGACCTCTTGCAAAAATCAAAAATCTTCCTTTAGGTGAGGAGTAAGGAGCCAGTAGTCAGTAGTCAGGAGAATTAAGAATGAGCATTAATCAATTAAATGCTCTATTTGGTTATTTTATGCAATTTTATGCCTATTTTTCTCATTTTTCCCCTCTCAAAAATTAATTATGCAAGAACTCTGGAAATGATGTAAAGATTTCAAACAAAGTTACCCACAGTCATCGGTTTGTTTGTAAATTTAGATACAGAATTATCAGGGTGATCTGTGTATGTCTTTACTACAATACCGCACTACTGCCGTTGTTACTCGCCCCCAAGCAAACACATGGGTACAACTCAGAATGCTTCCCTCTCCATACAGCTTTGATGAAGCGCTACTACTCTGTGAACAGGATCAGGGCCGTTGGGTGGCATGGATTCCCGATTTTGGCGAAATTATCTTGATCGAAGGGCAATTTGAGGGTTGACATCCTCACCGCCGTAAACGGACGGTGATTCCTCACCACGCCACCTTTTTAGGATGGTCGTTGAATGGGGTTGACGCGACCCGGGATGCTGCTACCTTAGCGGTAGTCTTACGCTTTCCGACCCGTCCGTTTTGAGT
>NZ_JAPZSZ010000302.1:0-5279 GCF_027532095.1 Microcystis sp. LE19-195.1E | reverse complement strand
ACCTTGTTGGATAAGACTTTTGGACTTTTTTCCCCTCAAAAAGTGCCAGCCATTGCGGGGATCGGGGGGAAAATTCCTGGACTTTTTCCCTGAAAATTAGGTAGTTGACCACCTGAAAATCGATAAAACCCCACACCCCACCTGCCCCCCCGATGTCGGGTAGGGTTGGGGGGCCACACCCTGCCACCACCGAAAAGCTTTTTCAGCAAACCCTATATATTTTATCGTTCACAACCGACAACAGAAGCGGTGTAGGTATTACCGATGTGCTGAATACCATTGACAAAAAGATTGACTAGAAAAGGTTGATCATTTGCCCGTACTGTGGCAGTAATTGTTAAGGGTTTATCGGGTTCGATTCGTACTCCATTAGTATTAAAAAATTCCTCGTTAGTTTGATCGCTATACTTGAGAAACAGCCGGATATCAAAGGAGGCAGCCCGGGGAACAGAAACCGTAACGATAAACCTCTGAAAACTTCTACCCCCCGGAACTGCCCAATCGGTATTCCAATTATTACGAGTTATGGTGACACCGAAAGGACCTGGAATAGTGGGTTGCGAGACGGTTTTGGTAATGTCACTACCTTCACCCCCTAATAAAGACAGTGGCCGACAATTTTGCGCCGCTGCCGGTAGCTGTGAGCTTAATAATACCGCCGATAGACTCAATAACCCAGTGATAGAGGTTAATTTCATTATTGATTCTGTCTCCAATTAATAGAACCTATCCAAAAATTATAGATGATCATGACGGTAAGAAAAACGGCGATTTAACTCAATTGAGGTAAATTACCGAAAAAATGCCGATCATCAACCTTAATTCTCAAAAACTGGTTCAAAATTGATTCATAATTTCCATATAAATATGTTCTAACTGTACGGTCTGACGGGCGATAGAATCAATATTAATGCCGTCGAATGCCCGAATAATCTCGCTTAATTCTAGGTGTTCATCTAACCAAAAAGCTAAATCTTTGCCGTAAAATTTGGGAGTAAATCCTAATTGTTTACCTCGATTTATTGCAGCTTCTTGATCCTGGGTATCCATGATAATAATTTCTTTCGCAGGAATATGCTGACGCAGCTGATTTAAATTACCTTCGGCAATAATACGACCTTGTTTTAAAATTCCTATACGTTGACAGAGACGCTGTGCTTCATCGAGGAGATGGGTAGTTAATAAAATTGTCATTCCCTGTCGCCGTAATTCTCCGATTAAATCCCAAATTTCATAGCGAGATTCGATGTCTAAACCGGTAGTTGGTTCATCAAGAATTAATAATTTTGGCTGATGAACAATAGCCACGGCAATATTCATTCGGCGCTGCATTCCACCGCTTAAAGTTTCCACCGGACTACGGGCGCGATCAAGCAAATTTACTGCGGATAAACTGGTTTTGATCCGATGACGACGCTGGGGGCGATCGAGTCCATAAATCTGAGCAAAAAAGTTGAGATTTTCCTCACAAGTAAGGGATTTGTACAACAAATTTTCCTGCGGGGCAACCCCAATTAATTCTTTAGTAACTCTCGAAATTGGCAAATAATTAAAGGTAATTTCTCCCGATGAGGGTTTTAATAAATTACAAATTAAGTTAATAGTGGTGGTTTTTCCCGCACCATTGGGACCGAGTAAACCGTAAATTTCCCCCGCTTCAATATGAAAGTTTAATTGATCTAATACTAAGCGTCTTCCGTAATTTTTTTTGACATTATTAATAGTCAGCATTTTTAATAAAGTAACAAGGATAGTCAGGAGTCAGGGGACAGGATTAGGGAGTGGAAGATATGGGAAGACAAATTAATGAATACTCTTGCCTTTTCTAACTGATAACTGATAACTGATTTACAGTCGGCGTTCAAGGTTTAACATTTGTCGATAGGTAAGCCAACCACCTGCTACCATAGCTAGAGCAAAAAGACAGAGAAAGCGAAAATGAGAGTTAATATCTTGTAGATTTTCGCCCTTTGCCCAAACAGCAATTAAAGCTTCATTCATGTGGTAGATCGGGTTATATTTAGCCAGAGATAGAATATTGTCGGGGAATAAAGCAGTTGGGAGAAAAACGCCGCCTAAAATTAATAAAGGAACCCCAAAAGTTCCCACCAAAGCATTAACATCTTCTGTTCTTTTCGCCAGTTGAGTACCGAGGATAAATCCTAAACCCACATAGGCGGTGATACTAAGGAAAATAATTAATAATTCTAGAGGAATTGAGCCTTTAAAAGTGGCTCCATACTGTTTAGCAATAGAATAAACTAAAATTGTCTGACAAGCGGCAATCGCACAATGGGCGAGAAAAATACCGATAAAATAGGAAACACCGCTTAAAGGCGATAAAAATAACCGTTTAATCGTTTGTTGTTCCCTTTCTGCCACTACCGTCGCCACGGTTCCCCCCAAACAACTAAAGAAAAGTGCCGCCCCGACGAGGGTGGGAGGAGTGGCCAGAGCCATCGCCTCGGCAAGCTCAATTTTGCCTTTTTCTGCCATAATATAGCCATTTAAGAGCAGGACAAGGATCGGGAAAATGCCCCAGAGGATTAAGCTACGCCCGCGCCGGATTAATTCCACTAAAATTCGTTGAGCGATCGCTAAAATTTCCTGCCAATATTTCATAGAATGTTAGTGTAATTGTTTCTCCCTGTAGAGAAATAAGTTTTTCTACTTTGTGACTTAGGGTTATTGTAAGTGTTCCAGAGCTTGATCGGCGCGCAATCTTACCACTATTTCCGCTTCGGTCTCCCGAATCTGTCCTAAAAGTTCCCGAATCGCCCCGCGAAATGCCGCCGCCGCAGTTCCTAACCCCTCTAATCCGACGATCGCCGCATATCTAACCACCCACTCTGGATCCCCTTGCGAAAGTTTCTCCAGTGCCGCACAAACCGCATTCTGAGCCTCAGAAACCCGACTTTCCTCCAAATCAGACCAAATTATATTTCCTAAGCCTCTAGCCGCCCCTCGCCGCACGCTAAAGGAAAAATCACTCACCGCCGCCTCAAGTAATAAGTCCAATCCTCGCACATCGCCAATTCCCGCTAGGGCCCGGGTTGCCCAAGCTCTCGCCCCATAATTATAACCGTCTAGGTTGGCCAGTAAATAGGGAACCGCCGCTTTGCCGATGGCGATTAAACCATCCACGGCTGCCACGGAGGCACCGGGGTTATTATATCTCAGGACATCGGTGAGGGTGGGTATTGCCGCCTCACTTTTGGCGGCGGCTAAGTTTTCCACAGCGGCTAGTAACTGATTAGCTGAGTCAGCTTTTTCGACGGCAATAATTAAAGTTTCAACGGTGGGAAGCATCGGTTATTAGTAGAGGGGATGAGGGGTTAGGGGTTGGGGAGTGGGGTGTGGGGAAGTGGGGAAGTGGGGTGTGGGGAAGTGGGGTGTGGGGAGAATAAATAAAATAATCTCCTGTCTCCTGTCTCCTGTCTCCTGACGACCGGCTACTGACTGCTAACTCCTGTCTCCTAACACCGCCAACAAACTTTTAAAGATAATTTTATCGCCAAACTTTTTTCTGTAAAATCTGACTAATTTCTTGGTAAAAAGGACAATCATCGGGAAAGTTAAAGGATTGATAATCGGGGTTATCTCGCAAGCTTTTTAAAGCCGTGGCATAGCAATCTAAAAATACTTGCTCCCAGTAGGGTTTTAAACTAGGAGAATCGCTCAAAAATTCTTCTAGTTCCCGTTGACTGCGCCTAATAGTTTCTTGCCAACCTCGATAATCCTCAACGTAATCAGTATAGCAAAGTTTGAGGCAGTGTGTTGACTTCTGCCCAAACTTTCTATCGTTCCAGATCAGCAGCAGCGAGTAACCTTCGTTATTGTACCAAAGACTTCATACCGTCCGCTACACTGGGGGTGTTATGCTGTTTACTATGGTACTAGGGAACCTAAAATCCCATTTTGGGATTATTCTAAAATAGGTTTATCTTGGAAATGCTAACTCCTGTGCTCATTAAAGCACGATGAAATCTATTTTTAGCCCAGAGTACCATGTCTTTCGTCGATGCCTGATCGCCGCTCGTAAGGATGCGAATTTAACTCAAGCAGCCCTCGCTAAAGCCATCAAAAAGCCGCAATCTTTCGTTGCCAAATACGAAAATGGTGAAAGAAGATTAGATGTGGTTGAGTTCCTTCTGGTTAGTCGTGTAATCGGTGTAGATCCTTGCGAAATTTTAAAGCAAGTTGAGCAAGCTTGTCAGTCCACATCTTGTGGGGAAGGGTTATGAATACAGAAGATGTTATTAGCCTGGCATCGCAATATCTAGATGATTTGTCTGGACATAGATTTGACCTATTAGACATTGCTAGACTAATATCGGTTGCTGCAGCAGTTAATTTGGCCAAAGTAATTTCAAAGCTATCACCACTATTGGGAAATCTGATTGAATTTAACACTGTTGAGTTTTTGAATAAGCAGGAAATATTTGCGCCGTTTGGTGAATGGAAAAGGCAATATCCAGGATTTCCTGATACTGTCTTCATGGGTAGCATCCAGCCTACCCCAGGATTAGAAATAAAAGCATGGTTCCCATTAGCTACTGAAATAACAGCCCGTTTCAAAGATAGTCAAAATCATTTTCAGTTTGATCAAACCTACGTTTCTCTAATAGCTTGGCTGCCGGAAGCGGTAATTTATGGCAAACCCAAGATTCTAGATGTATGCGTTGTCTCTGGCTTTTCAGTGGCTAAAGCGAGAGATGATCATTATCATAATCCTCCTGATTACCTTGTTCTAGAACCCGAAGATACAAGCCAAAGGAGAGCAAATTTGCAACAAACAAATACGAATAGATACAAATTTCAAGGAACGGACGAAGAACTATTTCAAGCTGAAGAAATAGTTAATTCTTGGGGAAATGATGGCAGGCTTTATAAGCCGACACCAGAGTATCAAATGCTCTTGCGGGAACTGATCACTCGCTTCAAATATAGATTAGACAATAATTTTGCCAAAATGGACAGGATTTTACATCCAGGAATTGAGGATTTTAAAAAGCGTGTTTATCGAACACAGTTCTCTGGAATGAAAGTTGGACAGTGGAACAGGCTTTTAGCTAGTCGTCGAGAGGAGTTAATTAAATCTGCTTTCAGAGAACACCTTGGCATTAAAGAAGGGAACATTGTTGACATCCTCGCCGCCCTAAAAGTGCGGCGATTCCTAAACCTCACGATTTAAGTTTCTGCTTCCACCACCGTCGCATACCACAGTTAAAAAACCATGTACTGTCTTACACAGAGTCCACAGACTTTCGCCCCATTTC
>NZ_JAPZSZ010000327.1:0-2091 GCF_027532095.1 Microcystis sp. LE19-195.1E | reverse complement strand
GATGTCTTGTCTAACAACGCTTTACCAATAAAGCTGAGAGGGAATCCGAACTAGGGAAGTATTCGGAGGTCTGTGCCAGATGGTGTCTCGATGCGGTAGTCTCTACTTGCGTCGCCTAAATTGGTTTAGGCAAGCCCCGTCCCTTTTAGGGCGGGGTTAGTGACTGCTCAAGTTCAGATTGAATCAGGCGGGGGGATTACCGTCGTCTTCGGGCGGTTTTTGCCCTAGTAAAGCCTCTAGACGGGTTTGGGCAAGCTCAAAATCCGGCGCAATCCCTAAAGCTTTTTGATAACAGGAGATCGCTGCTTGGGTTTCGCCCAAATTTTCTAGGGTACTGCCGCGATTGTACCAAGCTTGATAAAAATTATCGTCCGCTTCTAGCACCTGTTGCCAACATTCTAACGCTTCTTGCCAACGTTGCAGTCCGTATAGGGCGCTGCCTCTAGCGTTAATGATTTGGTGATCGTTGGGGGTGATTTCTAGGGCGCGATCATAACTATTTAAAGCTTCTTCGTAGTTACCGATCATGGCTAAGGCACTACCACGATTATGCCAGGCCGAGGCTAATTGGGGATCGATCGTCAAGGCCTGTTCCCAATCAGCGATCGCATTTGACCAATTGCCTAAATTTGCCTGTTCTAAGCCCTGATTAAACCAATCTGCGGCAGTTTCAGGGATTTTGCCTTCCTGTGAGGAAAATTGAGCGATGAGACTATCAATAATGCTTTCTGCGTCCTTATTTTCGATGCCTAATTGTTCGGCCATTTGGCCCGCCAGGGTAGGATCGTTTTGCAGACGGTTAAATAATTCATCGAGGGTCAGGGTTTCTAATTGGGGATTTTCTGGGTCAGCACCGTTAAAATCGCTAGTTTCACCCGAATATGAGAGATTTTCTGGGGGTTGCGGCTGGGAATAACTACCCGGGGCCTCATCTTCGCCGGCGTATTCCCAGATTAAAGTGGCAGTTTCTTTGGTGTAGAGTTGATAACCGATCTCGTAGGAAGCTTCACCAATGCGTTCAATCCCCGGGAAAGCGCGGGCTAATTCTCCTAAACGGATCATTCTGGTGGCGAGAAGTTGGTTAAGGGAAGCGGAGGATTGCAGACGGGTGCCAAAGCGCTCTAACCATTGTACCCAATCTTTTTGCCGACCTCGATCGCCCAATTTCTCAAAAAATCTCAGAATTCTGCCTTCGTGCCAACCGTGGGCCACTCCATCGAGTAACTGCATATAGAGAAACTCGTAATCTGTATCGGTTAGGGGAACAGATTCGATCGCTTGTACTCTCCCCTTTCCCCCTTGTCCCCCCAAAAGTCGGGTAAAAAAGTTTTCGATCGCGCGCCAAAGTTTTCTTAAAAGTCCCTGCATTCTAATCTCGACACTGGTTTTATTAATCTTGCAAGCATCACCCAATTAGTCTAGCAGTTATCAGTTATCGGGGATTGACTCTCCCCCGCTAACCGCTCGCGCGGTGTAGCGGGGGATTCTCGGTTCTTAGGCTTTTAACTAGATCGACCGAGTTTAACCCAGTCGATCCCCGTCAAATCGCCTCCGCAAGCGTTTTCTAACACGGTCAGTCCGACCGCATTTTTTCCTCGGTTCTCGATTACCTTTGCTGATGCCGTATCTCTTGGTTCAATGTGGCCGCAAGAATCACACCGGTGAACTCTTTCCGATAACGCTTTTTTACCAGTAATCGCGCCACAATTAGGACAGTCCTGGGAAGTTCCGTTTTTATCAACCTTAAGATAATATTTTCCCCGTTTCCAAACAACAAACGGTAATATCTCGTTAATAAAACTACCGATACCTGAATCCAGAGATTGTTTTCTAACGATCCCTCTAGACCAGGAAACGAAGTTAATATCTTCAACAAAGATATTATCAGCGAGATCGCAAAGGTAATGAGCTAGTTTAAAGTGCCAATCTCTACGGGTATTAGACACTTTTTCGTGTAATCTTGCTATCTTCTCTTGGAGTTTTAACCAATTGTTCGAGCCTTTGACTTGATGTTTCAAGCGTCTTTGTAGCAATTTAAGCTTACTCTGTACTTTCAACAAAAATCGAGGGGCTTTGATTAAATCTCCCCGT
>NZ_JAPZSZ010000308.1:0-8810 GCF_027532095.1 Microcystis sp. LE19-195.1E | reverse complement strand
TTTTCAGGCGGTCAATTACCTAATTTTCAGGGAAAAAGTGCCTAAATTTCCCCCCGATCACTCCCATATCCGGTACTTTTTGATTGACAAAAGGTCTAAAAGTCTTATCCAACAAGGTTTTTAGCTTTATTCAGCAAGCCCTAATTATAACCAGCTACTTATATGGGAGCGATCGATCTTTGTGTTCTTTGTGTCTTTGTGGTTCCTTCCTTTACCCACCCAAGAGAGCCGGTGAGAAGATGGAAAATTAGTTAACCTTTTGGCAATTATCTGGATGACCAAAAATAAAAGAGTGCTGATTTTAGGGGGAACGGGGGAAGCGGCGGCATTAGCGGCTAAAATTGCGGCAATTCCGGGTATAGATGCCATCGCTTCCTTGGCCGGTCGCACGAGAGAACCGATTACCCTCACAACTCCCTCTCGCCGGGGGGGGTTTGGTGGTGCCACCGGGTTAGCCAATTATCTACGCCAAGAAGGCATTGATTGTTTAATTGATGCCACCCATCCCTTTGCCGCGCAAATTTCCTTTAATGCCGCTCAAGCCGCCTCAGATTGTGGTATTCCTCGATTAATGTTAAGTCGTCCAGCTTGGGAAAAAGTATCTGGAGATAATTGGATTGAAGTAGAAAACAATCAAGCGGCAGCGAATATTTTACCTGGGTTAGAGCCGCGAATATTTCTCACTATTGGTCGGCAAGAACTGGCAAGTTATGCACATCTAAAAAATATCTGGTTTTTGATGCGGATGATTGACCCACCGGCAGCAGATGCCATCGTACCGGTTGGAAAATTATTGTTAAAACGGGGGCCTTTTTCTTTGCAGTCAGAGCGCTCTCTTTTGCAAGAATATAAGATTGGGGCGATCGTGAGTAAAAATAGCGGCGGTGATGCCACCTACGCCAAAATTATCGCCGCTAGAGAGTTGGGAATAACCGTGGTCATGGTACAACGTCCACCCGTACCTGAAGGAGAAAAAGTGGCAGATGTTGAAAGTGTCCTGGCATGGTTAGAAAAAATATGACTCTCTTGATTTTTCTGGGAAAATCATCAGTAAGGTTGGCTGAATAAATGTGAAATATAGACGAGGTAAGGGGTTTGTGGGCCTGTTTGGCGAAGCAGCTGCCAGATTTTCAAGTCCTGTCAGGGCGAAGCATTCGGGCAATAACCTATCGCTGAAACCGTAGATTTTCTATCCGAATGCTTCGCCCCTACTTTTTGCTGCAAACCCTAAGTAGTGGTGCAAAATTAATTTCCCAGTCGAGACGGTCGATGGGAAACAGCTATCAGTTATCAGATGTTATTTTTCAGTTCACTGATTACTGTTTACTGATCACTGAAAAGCTTCCCACCTACTCTAGGAAAATTACACTTTCACGACGTTGCTAAAAGAGATTTTCAGGTAATCATCTTCCATTTTTGCTCCGGAAGGTTTCAGGGCTGCCAAAGCTTGGGGTAAGACTAAATTACGACGGTGATTACCGATGCGAATATTTAACTCGTCTCCAGTTTTATTTAGCTGTATTTGTTCCTTGGGTATGCCGGGTAAATATAATTCCAGACTGTAATGATTTTCCTGTTGAACTACCCGAATGGTGTTTTCTTGGTAATAAACCTTAGTCGGATCTTCCCCAGCAAAAAGAGTTTCTTTCAGTCTTTCCAAAGCGGGTAAACCACACATTTCTTCCGAGTAGAGAGGAACTTCCTTAACCGGTAAGGGATGAAAATTATCGTAAATTTCCTGTTTATAACCCTGTTGATTTTCTTTCCAACGAGCAAAGAAGGGATCGGTTACTTTGTCGGGAATAATCCGATTAGCAATAATCAAATCGGTGGAAACATTATAGAGACTTAGATAGGCATGGGCGCGTAAAGACTCCTTAATCACCATTTTTTCGGGGTTTGTCACCAAACGTACCGAGGTTTGAGTATTATCGGTCAAAACCTTTTCTAAAGCCTCGATCTGCTCATAAAACTCGTAGGGAGCGTCCATAACTTCCTTGTCCGGTAGGGAAAAACCGGCGATCGGTCGAAAAAAGGGTTCCACCAGTGGTCGCAATGCCACCGACATTCCCTGTAAAGGTTTGTAAAATCTTCTCATGTACCAACCGCCCACTTCTGGCAAACTCAGCAATCGTAAAGCTGTCCCCGTGGGTGCGGAATCGATAATCAACACATCATAAGTACCCTCATCGTAGTGGCGTTTCATGCGAACTAAGCCGAAAATCTCATCCATTCCGGGTAAAATCGCTAATTCTTCCGCTTGCACTCCATCTAAACCCCTAGCTTGCAATACCTGAGTAATGTAACGTTTTACTGCGCCCCAGTTGCCTTCCAATTCCATTAGTGCGTCTAATTCTGCCCCCCAAAGATGGGGACGTACCAAACGAGGATCGTGACCTAATTCGAGATCGAAACTGTCAGCGAGAGAGTGAGCGGGATCGGTGCTGAGAACTAGCGTTTTATAGCCAAGTTCGGCGCAGCGGAGTCCTGTAGCGGCGGCGACGGAGGTTTTACCCACGCCTCCTTTACCAGTCATGAGAATTACACGCATGGGGGCTGATTCTAAGAAAATTTACATTACTTATTCTTATTATGACGGGAAAGTTAACAAATTGAGGACAAGAATCAGCATTCTTGGCTATAGAATTCCACTCCCTGACCATCACCCCGGGGAATTAAGCTCTGTTCAAAAAATTGCTGACAGCGATTTTCAGCATCAGCGACGAGAACTTTGGCCAAATGACCGTTTTCGAGAACTTCTTGCCTCGGACGTTGTTCGTAGGCATAGATAATCAAAATATCTCCGGGTTGACAGAGCAGAGCCGCACCACCGTTGGGGCAAATTTCCCCGGTTTGGCCGGGAAAAACGTAGGTGGAAAAGCGCTTACCATTGCTAAGATTGACCACATCCACTTCTTCAAGCGGCAAAATACCGACCCGCTCAATCAATTCTCGATCGATACTGATACTGCCGACATAATCGACGTTAGCCTCGCTGACGCGCACTCGATGGAGTTTGGCGTGCATTAATCGAATTGTTCCCATGTATTTTTTCCTATTTCCCCCAATTACTTCAATTATTATGCTCTCCCAGTGGGAATGTTTACTAAAAAATCTCGGTCAATGGCAAGGTTCTTTTACCCGTCTGTCTCCCCAGGGCGATCTGATCGAAGATACCCCGACTTTGGTATCTTTGCAAGGCGTTAATAATAATCGATCAATTCGTCAATTGGTCCGCCGTCTCTACAGCGATCGAGCGCCAGAAGATTTGATTTTAGAGTATAGTTCTCTCCATCAGGGTATTCTATTTAGCCAGACGGGAGCTTTTTGCCAAGGTTCTCTATATTTTAGTAGTTTTTCCTCACAATTCGGGGCAGAATTTGGGTTAATCTCTGGAGAAAGACGATTAAGAATCGTACAGTTATTTAATGAGCGCTGTGAGTTCGATCGCTTGACTTTAATTCGGGAAAAGTTGGCCGATTCTAGCTCCCCAGAAAGACCGATGTTAACGGTGGAGCAATTACTGGGTCAATGGCGGGGACAAGCAGTGACAACGGGACGGGATTTTTATAATTCTGCTGCCTATTCTACCCATATCTCGATCGAGCGTCAGGGGGATAATTATCTCTCGCAAACTTTGACTTTTGGTGATAATCAAATCACTTCTAGCGCTCGTATTGAGGGACAAAGATTGTTGTTTGAAAATAGTCCGCTGCCGATTCAAATCCTGCTGCTGCCCGATGGAGCCTCCTGTAATACACCTCTGAAAATTACTGCCGGTCATCGTTTTGTTTTAGAGGTGGGTTGGTTACTTTCTCCTACTCAAAGACAGCGCTTAATTCGTTCTTATAACGAGAAGGGAGAATGGACAGGTATTACTCTGGTGACGGAGGAAAAAGAAAACTATTAGCCGTCAGCCGTCAGCCGTCAGCTAGATTGATAATAAAAAGGAAATTGACTAATTACACTGAAAAATATAGCGTTTCTGATCAAGATGAATTATAACTGGATTTGGCATCGTCTCCTTGCTCGGAGACTTCCCAAAACAACAACTTTGTACTTCACCAATAAGATAACTGCGATAAGAAGCTAAATGCTAAGGGCTGCTTTATATAAGCAAAATTTATCAAAATCCCAATATACTTGAGAAGATTTAAATTTACATTCCTTAATCTTTACTTTTCTTAAAAAATAATTGAGAAAAATTCCTATTTGTCAACGAGATTGCAATAGTTACAGCCTGCTGCTAAAATCTAAGAATTGGTTTACTCTGTGCATTTTTAGTCTTTGTGCCTTGAAACCCTTACCCAGTCTAGGATGACTAATTCGTCCCCAGGAAAAACTTGCCAATTGCTCCTCTGACGAAAAAGATCTTTTGCCAAAAATATGTGTACTTATGTTAAAACGAAAAAGTTTTTTTGACAAAATGTACCAGATGTGCTGCGAGAAAAGTCTCCAGATTAGCTACTGGGGATGGGAAACTGTTAACTATCTAGGGTTTGCGGCAAAAAGTTGGTTGGTGGGGGCCAGGTGTGGGGTGTGGAAGGAACCACAGAGACACAGAGGACACAAAGATTGATCACTCCTATATAGGGCTTGCTGAAAAAGTTTTTCTTGGGGGCAGGGTGTGGCCCCCCCCAACCCCCCCGACATCGGGGGGGCAGGTGGGGTGTAGGGTTTTACCCATTTTCAGGTGGTCAATTACCTAATTTTCAGGGAAAAAGTCCTGGAATTTTCCCCGCGCTCACTCCAATCCCTGGCACTTTTGGATTTCAGAAAAGCCTAAAAATCTGATCCAACAAGGTTTTTAGATTTATTCAGCCAGTCCTGCCTTTTATTTGTCAGATTGATTGGATATGTCTAGGTTTTGCACGATCAATCAAGGGACCAGTATCTTTAACCAAAAAGTAAATTATGGAGGATTTCTAAACGCCGGTCATCTTCACGAACAATAGCACCATAATAATTTTTTTTATTCTCTAGCCAGAGTAATTCAAACTCGATCGCTTTTGGCAAAGCTAAACTGAAATTATCCAAAGCTTGGGGACAATCAAAGATAACTTTGCGCGTCTCGAAGCGGTCAAAATGTCCTTGGCAGAACATTTTGAAAAACGGTAAAGAATCTAGTGACACCGCACCCCCAATAGCAACAGTCAAACCGGCAGCCTTAGCTTTTTTTGCCAAAGGTAAAGCCAGATCCAAAACTTGCTTGCTATTCACATCCTGACGGGTTAATCCCAAAGAACAGGCTAAATCCATCCGTCCGATGACGATACCATGGAGATATTTTATTTCTGGAATCGCCAACATTTCCTGAAAATTCTCACAGGCAGTAATCGTTTCGATATTAACCAATAACTCCACATCTTCCACCCCTTGATCAGCTAAAACCCTCCTAGCTGCCCGCAGATATTTTTGTAAAGCGTAGGCTGTTTCTACCATGGGAGCAATCAAGCGATCGACTCCTAAATTAACCGCATCAAAGATATCTCTGATCGCTTCGCAACCGGCGATTTTCAGATTAAAATCTACCCCCGCTTTCAGACTAATTTCTTTCAACCGCATCGCTTCCGTCAGTCGGGTTCCTTCCGTCTCGAATTCCGCTTTTACCCCTGAAACATGGTGATCTTCCCTGAGTTCTCTTAACAGTTCCACCATTTTTTTTTCTAAGGAATTCATGATTTTAATCGTTCACAATCGGTAACTGCTAGATCAGCCTTGTTGATTATAGCCGATCCGCGAAAAGCCGATAGCTGAGGACTAAGTAGGTAGGTGTTAAAAATTGTCAGATGCCCTCTTATTCAGGAGGGATTAAGGGGGTGCCGATCCCCCCTTATCAAGGGGGGGCAGGGGGGATCGAACCCAAAATCTATCTTCAATTTAATTAAAACCAGCTACTTAGGAAACCATAAAAATACCCTAAACAAGGGGACAAGAGCGACAAAATACCGGCATAATGAACAAGGCCGTCTGATTTTTTTCTGGCCACATCCTTTCTATACTACATTCGTAATATAAGTAATTCTCTAGTTAGACTATGCGAACTCACTACTGTGGCGACCTTAGCGCGATCGAAATTGAAAAAAGTGTCACCCTCTTCGGTTGGGTCGATCGCCGTCGCGATCACGGTGGCGTTATTTTTATTGATCTACGGGATCGCAGTGGTATTGTCCAGATCGTCAGTGATCCCCAACGAACCCCCGCTTCCTACCCGATCGCTGAAACCGTCAGAAACGAGTATGTCCTCAAGGTGACGGGAACAGTCAGTCAAAGGCCTACCGAATCCCTTAACCCGCGCATTGCCACCGGAGAAATCGAAATTTACGCCACTAGCATCGAGATTCTCAACGGGGTTACTAAACAACTGCCTTTTGTCGTCTCCAGTTCCGAAAGTGAATCGGTCCGGGAAGATGTGCGCTTGCGATACCGCTATCTAGACCTACGCCGGGAGCGTATGAGTCAGAATTTACAACTACGTCACCAAGTTGTCAAGGAAATGCGCCGTTTTCTCGAAGATGAACAGCATTTTATCGAAGTGGAAACGCCAATTTTAACTCGATCGACTCCCGAAGGGGCGCGGGATTATCTGGTTCCTTCCCGTGTCAACCCGGGCCAATGGTACGCTTTACCCCAATCACCGCAGCTATTTAAGCAATTATTAATGGTGTCGGGAATGGATCGCTACTATCAAATCGCCCGCTGTTTCCGGGATGAAGATCTGCGCGCTGATCGTCAACCGGAATTTACTCAGTTGGATATGGAGATGAGTTTTCTCTCCTTACCTGAGATTTTAGCCCTCAATGAGGCTTTGATTGCTCATATCTTCAAAAAAGTCAAAAATATCGATATAAGCCTGCCCCTGCCCCGTTTAACCTATTCTGAGGCTATGGATCGCTATGGGATCGATCGCCCCGATACCCGTTTTGGCTTGGAATTGGTCAATGTGGCGGAGATTTTTGCCGATTCGGGATTTAAGGTGTTTTCAGGTGCGATCGCTAGTGGTGGGACGGTGAAAGTTTTACCGATTCCCAACGGTAACGAGGCGATTTCTAACGTCAGAATCAAACCGGGTGGGGATTTATTCAAAGAAGCCACCGACGCGGGGGCGAAGGGAATCGCCTACATCCGCGTGCGCGAAGACTACGATTTTGATACCATCGGTGCGATTAAAGATAACCTGACAGAGGCACAAAAACAGGCTTTAATCGAGAAGACTGGCGCAAAACCGGGGCATCTGCTGTTATTTGGGGCGGGAGATACCGATACAGTCAATAAATCCCTATCCCGCCTACGCTTAGTTTTAGGGGAACAATTGGGATTAATTGATCCCGAGAAAATCAACCTCCTCTGGGTGACGGATTTCCCGATGTTTGAATACAACGCCGAGGAAAAACGCCTGGAAGCATTGCATCACCCCTTCACTGCCCCTAATCCCGAAGATTTAGACGATCTAGCCCAGGCTCGCGCCCTAGCCTACGATATGATTTTTAATGGTATTGAAATCGGTGGCGGCAGTTTGCGGATCTATCAACGGGAAGTACAGGAAAAAGTCTTCGCCACCATCGGTCTATCCCCAGAGGAAGCCTATAATAAATTCGGCTTTTTGTTAGAAGCTTTTGAATACGGAACCCCTCCCCACGGTGGCATCGCCTACGGTTTAGATCGCTTGGTGATGTTGTTAGCAGGAGAAGAATCAATTCGTGATGTGATTGCTTTCCCGAAAACCCAGCAAGCTAGTTGTTTACTCACTTCTGCACCTTCAACAGTGGCAGCCAAGCAATTAAAAGAATTATCCGTTGCTTCTACCTACAAACCGCCATCCTAAGATTAGGGTGGGCAATGCCCACCTAATTTTTGCAAGTCTGTTGACACCATGCTCTTAAATTCTTTTCTGCTTTAACTTCATCCTCTTGAGCAGTGGCTAAAAATTTATAGAGTTTAGTTTTGGGAACTAGGGGAAAAGTGCAGGGTAAGCGCATCTTAACAATCCTTAACAATTGTTAAGCAAAAATCGACCAAATGGGTCGAGCTCGCCCCTACAAAATCGACCCGCCTAAGGGCGGGAAAGAAAAGGAAAAAGAAAAAATAGGGAATGAGGGTAAAAAGGGAAAAAAAGGGAAAAAGGGTTACAGAGTCCTCCCAGCACCGCACACTACGCGAAAACCGTTGATGTCGTTGAGGGTGTTGTTGATGCGGTAAGCGGAACGGCAGTAATATGGAGAGTTGTACCAAGAACCGCCCCGCGGAGGAAAACGATTATCATCCCCATTTTCTATCCAAGCACTGCCATTCGTCGGCGCACCATCATAATTATCGTGCCAAGTATCGGCGCACCATTCCCAGACATTGCCGTGCATATCGTACAGCCCGAAGGCATTGGGGGGAAATTGTCCCACAGGAGTCGTTTGTTGTCGATATTCTCCTTTGTATTCATCGGCGTAAGTTTCGCTGGACCTGTAGTTGGCCAATTCCCCGGTAATGGTTTCCCCAAAGTAAAACGGGGTGGTGGTTCCAGCACGACAAGCGTACTCCCATTCTGCTTCACTGGGTAGTCGGTATTCCCTTCCCGTTAGTTTCGATAATCTCGCGCAGAACTCGATCGCATCGTCCCAGTTGACTTGTTCCACGGGGCGGCGATCGCTATCGGGACGGTCTTTAAAACGGGCTGAGTTGAGATCAAGGTCTTTTTCAACTTTTAAGTCGGTAAGGGAGGCGATCGCTTTCCACTGGGCCTGGGTGATGGGGTATTTACCCATAAAGAAGGGTGGGACAGTTACTTCATGTTGTGGTCTTTCCTTTCTAAATCCTTC
>NZ_JAPZSZ010000348.1:0-1038 GCF_027532095.1 Microcystis sp. LE19-195.1E | reverse complement strand
TAACTCAGCAAGTTATTCAATTGTATCAGCAGGGGAAATATAACGAGGCGATTCCCCTAGCAGAACAAGCTTTAGCTATCCGTAAAAAGGTGCTTGGAGACAACCATCCCAATACTGCCAGAAGTCTCAACAACTTGGCAGGACTTTACGAGTCTCAAGGAAGATATAGCGAAGCCGAACCCCTCTACAAACAAGCTTTAGCTATCAAGAAACAACAATTAGGAGACAACCATCCCTCTACCGCCACCAGTCTCAACAATTTGGCTGCACTTTACAGAGTTCAAGGAAGATACAGCGAAGCCGAACCCCTCTACCAACAAGCTTTAGCTATCAGAAGAAAACAATTGGGAGACAACCATCCCAATACTGCCAGAAGTCTCAACAACTTGGCATCACTGTATCAAAATCAAGGAAGATATAGCGAAGCTGAACCCCTCTACAAACAAGCTTTAGCTATCTTCAAACAACAATTAGGAGACAACCATCCCTCTACCGCCACCAGTCTCAACAATTTGGCAGAACTTTACAGAGTTCAAGGAAGATACAGCGAAGCCGAACCCATCTACAAACAAGCTTTAGCTATCTTCAAACAACAATTAGGAGACAACCATCCCTCTACCGCCAGCAGTCTCAATAATTTGGCTGCACTTTACGAGTCTCAAGGAAGATACAGCGAAGCCGAACCCATCTACAAACAAGCTTTAGCTATCTTCAAACAACAATTAGGAGACAACCATCCCTCTACCGCCAGCAGTCTCAATAATTTGGCAGGACTTTACGAGTCTCAAGGAAGATACAGCGAAGCCGAACCCCTCTACAAACAGGCTTTAGCTATCAGCAAACAACAATTAGGAGACAACCATCCCGATACCGCCATCAGTCTCGGTAATTTGGCAGGACTTTACGAGTCTCAAGGAAGATACAGCGAAGCCGAACCCCTCTACAAACAGGCTTTAGCTATCAGCAAACAACAATTAGGAGACAACCATCCCGATACCGCCATCAGTCTCAACAATTTGGCATTCCTTTACTATTCTC
>NZ_JAPZSZ010000243.1:0-13680 GCF_027532095.1 Microcystis sp. LE19-195.1E | reverse complement strand
TTCCTGTTGGCGATTTTCTACCCCCGTTTCCCTCACTCGCACGATTAACTCCCTTCCTTGGTTGATCACTTGCGCTTCGGGTAAGCTTACTAACTCTAGCGTCGCTAATCCGAGCGAATCTGGTGGAATATCAGCTAATTCATCGAGATAAATCCTTTGTACTCTTGTTTCTTGTAATAGCTCTCTATATCGCTCTATATTCTCCCTTTCCACCCTTCGATTCGGATAGATCACCACCCCGCGCCAATTGTTTTTTAACTGCGTCTGTTTGAGATAGAGAAAAATTTCGGCGAAAAAACGCGCATAAAACTCCGGATCATTCTGAAACTGAACTTCGGTAAAATAAATTGGTAAATCTTGCCGTTCTGGTAGAAAGACTCCATCGATGCGAAAAGATAGTTGTTTCACCTCTACGAAGGAAAATCGGTAGAAATTGGCTAATTCGCTGGGAAAGTCGATTAACTCAAACAGAAGATCGGGAAAGGTTTGAAAAAGTCGGTAGAAAATCGTGTCGGTTTTCATGAGTTCGGTCTATCCCTCTGGTGCGTCGCTGGCTTCTGGAGGAGTATTTTTGACTTTTTTGGGGTTAATTGCCTTCAGACTGCCAATAAAGAGCGATTTTAGCCAATTCCATCGCTTTTTTAGTAAGGATAGCATCGAAGAAAGGGGGCAAGAAGATAAGGCAATTATATCTCTACTGCCGAAAGTCGTCCCTCTACTGGTTCAAATTCGTCCTCTAATAGCCAATTTTCCGCTTCCTCGTAACTCGCACCGGTGAATACCACCTGATAACCCTCAGAGGGATCGTACACGCGATAGTTTCCTGAAGATTCAGCGAGTAAAAGCAAGATATAGGGAGGAGATAGCAGCGGATCGATCCAAACCTCGGCAAAATTCCAATTATTATCAGCTAGGTTGGCTGCGGGGGATAACGTCCTAGGGGTTTTCTGCATCGATCTAATTTTTTCTAGAATGGGGAGAAAAGTAATTGCCATCGATCCATGATTCAGAGTATCTCGTCCTCTTGGTTGTCTGAGTATTCCTCGGCAGTTGCCGCAGGAATTTGCGCTATTTTAGTCTTTTTTGGTTGGTTATGCCTACACCTTAATCTGATCGGCCCGGCTTTTATCCTACTAGCGATCGCATATCTGGTGGGAGGATACGAGAGTACCCAAGCAGGATTGACGACTTTATGGGAGGAAAAAGAACTGGATGTGGACCTGTTAATGATTGTAGCGGCCTTGGGGGCGGCGATTTTGGGACTCTGGGATAGTAATTACTATCTCATCATCGATGGAGCCGTTTTAATCCTGATTTTCGCTATTAGTGGTGCTTTAGAACAGATTGCCATGGCAAAAACCGATCGCAATATTCGTTCTCTCATGGCGATGACTCCCGATACTGCTAGATTAATCACGGGAGACAGGGAAAAAGAGGTTCCTATCAAGCAATTACGGATCGGTGATACAGTTTTGGTCAAACCGGGTGAATTAATCCCCATTGACGGCATTATTATGGAGGGAAACAGTCCCATTAATCAAGCGCCAATTACCGGAGAATCGCTTCCCGTGGATAAAACCATCGGGGAAGAAGTCTTTGCGGGAACTCTCAACGGTGCGGGAGTGCTACGTTTAAAGGTGGAAACTCCCCCCGAAAGTCGCTTAATTGAGAGGGTGATTCGTTTGGTAGAAAAAGCGCAAAATGAATCCCCTCCCTCCCAACAGTTTATCGAAGGTTTCGAGCGGGGTTATGCGAAAATTATCGTGATTTTGGGCTTAATTTTCGGGATTTTACCGCCTTTTTTCTGGGGTTGGACCTGGGAAACCACTATCTATCGGGCCTTAATTTTTCTCGTGGTGGCTTCTCCCTGTGCTTTAATGGCCTCAATTATGCCAGCTTTGTTATCGGGTATCGCTAACGGGGCAAAACAGGGGATTTTATTCAAAAATGGCGCAAGATTGGAGATGATCGGCCGCATACGAGCGATCGCTTTTGATAAAACCGGCACTCTCACCCTTGGTAAGTTGCAAGTGGTGGAAATTATCCCTATCCATGCAGTCAGTGAAAATGAGGTGTTAGCGGTGGCTGCAGCCCTAGAATCCTGTTCGGAACATCCCATCGGATCCGCTATTACCGCCACAGCCAGGGAGCGTGGTATAAATTTCTTCAGTGCTAATCAGGTGCAAGCGGTATCAGGACGGGGTATCACGGGAAAAATTGCCGATAAGTCGGTATCTGTGGGCAATTTTGCCTATATTCGTGACCATATTTCCGATCTTGACCAGAATATCCTAGCTATCCGCGAACGTTTACAAAAAGAAGGTAAAACCCTCGTCTGGGTAGTACAAAAGAATCAGATAATCGGTGCGATCGCTGTTGCCGATACCCTGCGGGAATCGGCAGTTAATCTGGTGAAGCAGCTAAAAAAGATCGGTATCGAACATATAGTTTTAATTACGGGTGATAATCAACAAAGTGCCGATAAAGTTGCTGAAAAACTCGGCATTGAGGAGGTTTACGCTGATTTACTGCCCGAAGATAAGTTAAGCGTTATCCAAAATCTGCAAGAAAAATATCACACTGTCGCTATGGTGGGGGATGGCATTAATGACGCGCCCGCTTTAGCTATGGCTAATGTGGGGATTGCCATGGGAAAAGCTGGTAGTGATGTGGCCTTGGAAACGGCCGATATTATCCTTATGTCCGATAATTTAGCCAAAATTCCCAGCGCGATTAACCTCGGTCGTCGTGCCAATCGCATCGTTAAACAGAATATCACTTTCGCCCTCGCGTTTATCGGCATATTGCTAATAGCCAATTTTGCCGGTGATATAACTTTACCTCTTGGTGTCATCGGTCATGAAGGATCGACGGTATTAGTGACTCTAAGCGGTTTAAGATTGTTCAAATAGGGATAAAAATACAGAGAACTATGGGCGAAATCCAGGCAATCCGAGGCACAAAAGATATTTTACCGGCGGAGGTCGGTTACTGGCAGTGGTTAGAGGAAACTGCCAGCAGAATTTTAGGGACTGCGCTGTATCAAGAGATACGAACTCCCATTTTTGAACAGACGCAACTTTTTGAACGGGGTATTGGGGAAGCGACGGACGTGGTGGGTAAAGAAATGTACACTTTCTTTGATCGCGGTCAACGTTCCCTGACTTTGCGACCGGAGGGAACGGCTGGGGTCGTTCGCGCCTATATTGAACACAAATTACAGGCCGCTGGAGGAGTACAAAGACTCTGGTATCAGGGGCCGATGTTTCGTTATGAACGTCCGCAAGCGGGTAGGCAGCGACAGTTTCATCAAATCGGGGTCGAATTGTTGGGAAGTGATGACCCTAGGGCGGATGTGGAAGTAATTACTCTTGCCAGCGAGATATTAAAAGCTGTGGGGCTAGAAAACCTAAAATTAGACCTTAATTCCCTGGGAAATGCCCAAGATAGGCAAAATTATCGTCAGGCCTTGCTAGATTATTTGACTCCCTACAAAGCTGATTTAGACGCGGATTCTCAACAGAGATTAGAAAAAAATCCTCTGCGAATTTTGGATAGTAAGGACGAGAAAACCAAGATTATCTGTGAGAATGCCCCCAGTATTCTTGAACATCTCGGCAGTGATTCTCAAAAGTATTTTGAACGGGTACAATCTTTACTAACTGATTTGGGAGTTATCTATAATCTTAATCCCTGTTTAGTCCGAGGATTGGACTATTACACCCATACGGCCTTTGAAATTCAGTCCGATGATTTAGGCGCTCAAGCCACGGTTTGCGGTGGTGGTCGTTATGATGGTTTAATAGCTCAATTAGGCGGTCCAGACACGCCGGCAGTGGGTTGGGCGATCGGTTTAGAACGTCTGATTATATTATTACAACAAAAGCAGTCTTTATCTTTTTTGGTTCCCGATTTTTATCTCGTCTCCAAAGGAGAAAAAGCTGAGGCACGCAGTGTGGTGTTAGCACAGCAATTACGCGGATTGGGGTTTAGCGTCGAGTTAGACTTAAGCGGCAGCGCTTTCGGGAAACAATTTAAACGGGCCGATCGAGCTAAGGCCGTGGGCTGTATAATTTTGGGGGATGCTGAGGCTGAAAATGGCACGGTACAACTGAAATGGATGGCCACCCAAGAACAAATTAGTCTAACCCAAGCGGATTTATTGACACAAGCAAGGGAATTAAAAGCGCAAATCTCTCGGCACAAATCCTAAGTTTTAGCGTCATGGCCAAACATTAGTATATCTTATTCTTTGTGTCTTTGTGGTTAGTTCCACTCGCTGGGTGCATCTCATTTTTGTAAATCTACCAATTGGGATTTTTACGGGGAAACCCTCTGCTAAAATCGGACGTTGTTTCTGATTTTACCACTCAATCCAGGCTTTTGGGGGGTTTTACCCCCCAAACCCCGGAGCGCATTAGTTTTTCGGTGGGATGCTTACACGCAGCTGCTGATACATTTGTCATCATCTAAGAGTCACTGATAATTGCTGATTGTCGGTATTCCTGCAAATGTGAGATGCAGCCCACTCGCTCGCTGGCGGGACTGTATCCTAGAATACATTTTACCCACCAAACCTAAGAGGCCAAACATCAGGCCTAGGCTAAGATTATGGAATTTATACTGCAAAAACAAGGGGAGAATCACGGACGCACAATTTCTACTAATTCCCTAGAAATTGTCTCGGGAAACTATCGTCTCTTGGCCCGTCTGGATTCTCCTTTTGCTCATATCGAAGTGCGTATCGATTACGAATCTCCTGACAGTAGTGAAAGATATACCCATTATTATCGATCGGATGCCGGGGGTTGGCTGGAAATTTTTTCCTATCGAGATTTAGGAATAGGTAGCTGGAAAATTCGCTGTTATGGGGATATTCTGGCAGAATTGGGGGGGCAAGGTTGGCAAGAAACGTTAACTTTAATTGTTACTCCTGTTAAGATCAATTATCTGGCTCAATTAGAACAGTTAATTAAAACCGAAATTGAACCTTTATTAGCACTAGAATCCTCTCGAGAGATGGTCAAATTAGAATTTGCCGATTTAACCAATAATTCCGCCTTTGTTTTTGATTTATGCCTACCAGAGGAAACAATGATTGCTAGAGAAGGGGTAACTCTAGAACTGCCGGAACCTGCTAATATGAAAAAGAGCCTTCAAAGTTTATCTAATCGCAATTCTGCACCCCTACCCCCGAAAATATCCGGTTCTAATTCTCGCCGAAAATCACCGCAACTGCCCCCAATTCCTAAAAATAAATAGGGTTTGCCGAAAAAGTTTCTTGCTGGGGTTAGGAGTCGGTCGGGAAAGTCGGGTCTATTTCATTTTTGTAAATCTACTAAGTTGGGATTTTTAAGGGGAAACCCCCTGCTAAAATCGGGCGTTGTTTCTGATTTTACCACTCAATCCAAGCTTTTGGGGGGTAGAACCCCCCAAACCCTGGAGCGCATTAGTTTTTCGGTGGGATGCTCACAGGCAGCTGCTGATATATCTTTAATAATCTAGGAGTCACTGAATAATTGCTGATTGTCGGTATTTTTGCAAATGTGAGATACACCCGCTTAAGCACAACTACGAACTAGAATCCTGAATCTGTCCATCACCTTTTTCAATAATCTGGAAGTTTTTGGCATGGATAGTATATTTAGATTCTGACTTGACTGGAGATTGATTAGATAATTTTTGACTATCCTCTGCAAGTTTAGTTTCTACTGCTTCAATCATAGCTGCAAATTCCGATTGGCTGTGTAAGTCGATATTGAGATTATTCATATCTTTAAGAATGTTAGTTAGATTATCAATATTGTCCCTGATTTCATCATACAAGTTTAATGTCGCCATGATACTATTAGTGTTAACTAAATCAAGTTGTTTGTATTTTGCTTGTAGTTTTGCTTTTTCGTCTTCCCAATATTTCAGGTAGTCTATGCGCTCGAAGTCTTTATAAATTCTGGCATCTGGTAAAATAATCGGGAATATTCTTTGATAAAAGTCACCATTTCTGGCAATTTCTACTAATTCAAACATACAGTTTTCTGATTTTAAGTATCTATCGCTGATGACGGCGACGACACATTTCCCCTGTCCAATTTGCCGCATAAAGTTTTTGATGGAGTCTTTATAGGTGGTGTGGGTTTTATCCCGAATAATCTCAATTCCTTTAGCGGCAAAAGCTTGGACGAGTTGATTAGCCATTTCGTTGCTGTCTTCCTGCCAGTTGTAGGAGATGTAAACTTGTTGATTCATGGGTTGGGAGAGGGGGTGATAGTATTTAAGTTTGTTTTGAATTGCGTCTAGTGCTTTGATAGATTTAGAGAATGTATCGCCATCATTTAATGTGACAAAATCAGGATTTTTCAGGCATTTGATAAGTTCAGTCATCGCCGCTTCTGTGCCAATTTCACCCAAAGCCTCGGCTGCATTCCCACGAACACCCCAATCAGAGTCTTCTAAAGCCTTGAGTAACTTGGCAATCGCTGCTTCTGTGCCAATTTTAAACAGGGCTTCTGCCGACTGATTACGAGCATACTTATAGGGGTCTTCTAAGGCTTCAATTAAACTAGAAATGGCGGCTTTTAATTTGATATTAACCAGAGATGCTTGACTACAAAAATACTTCTTATATGAATGTTCTAAGGCTTTAATTAACTCTGGAATATAGGAGTGTTCTGAGGCTTTAATTAACTCTGGAATGATGATTTTTGAGCCACCAATTTTAAAAAGAGCTTTTGCTGCATTTCTACGAACATCAGAATTAGAGTTTTTTAAGAATTGAATTAATCTAAAAATAGCCGCATCAGATCGAGTCATTTTTAGCAATTCAATAGTAAACAATTGAGGTAAATTTAAGCCTAAAACTAAAGCAACGGTTTCCTGTTGCCAGTCTTTTTTAACCTCTCCTGCTAACCTCGCTCCTAACTTTTTATCAACCACTAAAGCTAAATTCACCACTCGTAGGGCATCAGTTTTTTTATCCAGCATTCCCAACAGTAACGCCACAGGTTCTGTCCATTTGAGATAATTCAAATAGTCCCACTGTAACTGCTCATCACTCAGATGGGGTAACTTTTTCTTTAATTCCTCAGCCGTGTAATATTCTTGAATCAGTTGGTGGCGAAAAGCAATTTTATCATTACCTTCTAGGTGAATTAGATGATATTTCAGTAAATCCTTTAACCACTGCTTACTGTAATACTCTGGGAATCCTTTATTTTTGATAAATTTGCTTAATTCTTCCTCTGCTTCTGTTCGGGAAATAGCCACCTGAATCTCGGTTTTTGACTCCCCTTGGGTCATTTTCCACGCTAACACTTGCAGCAATTCTCGCCACCAATCGCGCGATTCTTGGTAAGTAGAAACATCTGCTTTTAATTTCTTGTCATAAATTCCTGTAAAAATCTGGAAAACTAAGCCCAAATTAGCAGGAATTTTGTTCTGATGATTATCAAAAACTGAACAAAGCATCCACAAAAGTAGAGGAGTTTCTGCCAATTCCTTGAGACGATTTCCCAACTGTTTAAGCATTTCTTCGCCTTTTTCAGGCAAATAGGCCTTGACAAAATCCCGCATCTGTGGTTCAGTCAGGGGAAGCATTTCCAGCTTTTTTTCAATGTTTAAGTCGTCGCTGCCTAAATCCCTTGTGGTGAAAATCATCGAAATTTCTGCATACTGCTGGCGAAAGTTTTTTAAATTCTGTCGTGCAGTATCTGAGGGCAATTCATTGATACCATCAAATAATAATAATGGTCTAAAATTCTGATTTTCTAACAGCCAACTTTCTAGGGTATTACTATCAATAATTAATTTATGGCGTTTCAGGAATTGTAAAATTAAATCAAGAATTGAGGTTTCATACAAGCGTAATTCGATGAGAATGGGAATTTGAATGATTTTAGCCTGATTTTGTTGATTTGGGCGCAAGCTTTGGGCCCCTACAGATTCTTCTAATAATAATCTGGCTAAAGCGGTCGATTTTCCTGAACCGGGACGACCTTTTAAAAGAACGTGATTAGTTGCATACTTGCGTAAACCATCTAAAACAGTGAATCTTTCGGGTTTTTCTGGTCTTTCTGGTCTTTCTTGTCGGTTTTGTGGTTCTTTTTCAATCGTCTGTACCCACAAATCCCTTAGCAAAGGTGCAGTTTTCGCTGGGCGTGTTTTTCCCTCTACGTCCGTGAGGGTGTAAAATGTCTCCCACTGGGCGTACTTTTCCGAGATTGATTTGAGATAGGGAGTCCAGTCAATCATTTATCTTGTAGCGAACCCCCTGCAATCAAGGGAAATCTGGCGGGTGTTCACCCAGTTTAACCCACATTACCCTAGCCCGAACCAAGGCGGGACGATTCATCTGTAAGGCTGCGATTGTAGCTCGACCAATCGCTGTTAATCCCCTCATTTCCGTCCCGCTCTCACTCCAAGCAAAATGTTCCCCCCAAACTTGCGACTGGGGATGAAACAATGCAACTATTTCTTCACTTTCTGGATCGATAGCAGTCTGGCGATCGCCCTTATAACGATTACAAGATGGACAGGCAAAACAAAGATTCTCAAACACCGTCTCCCCAGCTGCTGCAAGAGGGCGAATATGTTCAAATTCAAACGTCATCGCCGTTAGGAATTCTGCTGTCCGGCAATAGGCACAGCAATCACCAAAGCGAGTGCGAATTTGTCGCTGTAACCCCATCCGAATATAAACACTCACGCTGCTGTCGTACCTTGTTCCAAGCACTTTAGCGTATATCTGGCACGAGTTTTAAGAATTGTTAATTGATCTGTTTTTGCCAACAACTCATCTAACTCAGCTACTTCATCAGCGCAGAGTAAAGATTCTGCATTTCTCGTCACTAAATCATCTAAACGGGTTTGCTCTACGAGGGACAATTGACAACTTGCCAGCGCTTTTAATTCATCCACACTCAAACCAATCAAACAATCTTCATCGAGTCCTAATGAATTGGCAAATCGAGAATAGGTGTTCCAGTCTAATAAAACCCCAACTCGTTCCCCTTGCTCATTTGTTAAGTATTCTACTGGCTTGGACATATTAGAAACACTCACAATACAATATAATCCTATTTTAGTAATTAATTCCAGAAAATGCCATCGATCGCCGATAAGGTTATCTTATTTTTGTTTTCCTAATTGTTGGGGTTTCTAAAAAGTTGGTGCGTTACGGCAATATTTAGACCTTGATTTTTTCCCTAAAAACAATGGATGCCTAACGCACCCTACGTTTATTTTTGTTTTCCTAATTGTTGGGCCTTATAAAAAGTTTCTAAACTGTCACTATCCCCGACAAAACGCCAGTGCCAGGGTTCATAATTAATACCCTGGAGATTATTTTCGGGGAAAGATAACTCGAAACTATACTGGGCAGCGTTATTTTGCAACCAACGAAAAGCGGCAGTATTAGCAAAACTGCTACTTAAATTAGTTGCGGGAGCGCTACCATCGCCAATATCGATCGCATAACCAGTATGATGTTCGCTGTAACCCGGAGGTGCGCTCACTTCTGCTCGTTTGCGGGTTTGCTGATTGCGTTGTTTTTTAACTTCAAAAAAGAGCTTTTCTTGGGTTGCTTTCGATCGAAATGCGGAAATCGGCATTAAAATCACCCCCGACCTTCTCGCGTCACTCTGCATCTCGATAAAAGCCTTGGCTGCCGGTTTCCTTAAACGCATAGCACCATCCCCAGTAATAGGGGCTAATTCCGTCTCTGGGGCCTCTTGATAGGGTAAATGACCTAGAATGTTCTCAATGGGGCTAGGAGTGGCTTTAATGGGGGGGGATGGATTAATAACCGGTTTTTTTACGGAAGCAGGGGGACGATTCAAGACTGCTATGGCAATTAGGCCGGTTCCCACCAGAGCAAGTAAACCGCTTGCGATCGCTATTAGACCATTAGGATTAGTAGTTTTTGTGTACTGGTTGTCCCGCAAAGCTTCGGGAATATCATCGATCGGTTTCACGGTTTACTTACCCTCCTGCAAGATAATTACATTATTCCCCGGCCACTCCATCTTGACGAGCAGCGTGTTGAACGGCGGCGGCCACAGCCGTAACTACACGACTATCAAAAACCGAGGGAATAATATTCTCTCGATTGAGATTAGCAGGAGTGATCAAAGAAGCGATCGCTTTGGCCGCTTCCAGATACATATTATCGGTGATTGCCCTAGCGCGACAGTCCAAGGCCCCGCGAAATAATCCGGGGAAAGCGAGAACATTATTAATCTGATTGGGATAATCGCTGCGTCCGGTAGCCACCACTGCCACTAAATCATTGATTAATTCCGGTTGAATTTCGGGAATCGGATTAGCCATGGCAAACACGATCGCATCTTTAGCCATTCCCTTGACCATTTCGGGAGTCAATACCCCCGGTACACTCACCCCCAAGAAGACATCAGCGCCTTTAAGAGCATCCCCTAGCTTACCACTGGCGGCTACGGCCCAAGCTTGTTTTTCTGGGGTTAAATCGTCCCGTTTTTGGGAGAGGATACCAAGGGAATCACAGAGGATTATATCTGTGGCTCCTGCGGTTTTAAAGAGAGTAGCGATGGCGATACCCGCCGCACCCGCACCATTAATGACGATTTTGACTGTATCAAGCGATTTTTTGACCAATTTGAGGGCATTAATTAGGGCAGCCAGGGAAACGATCGCTGTACCGTGTTGATCATCGTGGAAAACGGGAATATTTAATTCCGCTCGCAGACGTTTCTCGATTTCAAAACAGCGTGGCGCGCCGATATCCTCTAGGTTAATGCCACCAAAAACCGGAGCGATTCTTTTGACGGTTTCGATGATTTCTTCGGGGTCTTGGGTGGCTAAACAGATGGGAAAAGCGTCAATTCCGGCGAATTCCTTGAATAACATTGCTTTCCCTTCCATTACTGGTAGGGCAGCCTCTGGCCCGAGATTTCCTAATCCTAATACCGCGCTACCATCGGTAACTACAGCGACGGTGTTGCCCTTGATGGTCAATGAGTACACTTGTTCGGGATCGTGGGCGATAGCGGTGCAGATGCGACCAACTCCGGGGGTGTAGGCCATGGCCAGGTCATCTTGGGAGGTGAGGGGAATACGACTCTCAATGGAGATTTTACCCCGACGATGGAGATCGAAGGTGCGATCGGAAACTTTCAGGAGTTTAACATCCGGTAGAGCTTTAACCGCAGCGATAATCTGTTCCGCTTGGTCGGTACTAGCGGCATCAACCATCACCTCGCGGGTGCTAATCTTTAAATTGCGTTCGATCAGAGAAATTTGCCCTAAATTACCCCCGACATCGGCGATCGCATTGAGGACAGAAGCGAAGGTTCCCGCTTGATTGGGGATTTCTATCTTGAGACTTAAACTATAGCTAGGATTGGGCGTTAAATGAACCATGCTGAAGGCTTCCAATACTGATAAATATTGATTATCTTCTATCTGTGAAGGACTTTAGTATCTAATCGCGCAGTTTCTTTAGCTATTAGGGTCTCTCTGGGCCTAACACCAGGGGAGCGGGGTGTGGGGTGTGGGGAGATGGCAAATTAGGTTAGACTTCATCTTGATGAGAAAGGCTGTAAATATGACTAGAGAATTATATCCAGCGATCGATCCCTATTGTACTGGTTACTTAAAAGTATCGGCTCTCCACACAATTTATTATGAAGAAGTGGGCAATCCCCAGGGTAAACCGGTAGTATTTCTCCATGGCGGGCCTGGAGGTGGTATTGAGGGGATTTATCGTCAGTATTTCGATCCACAGAAATGGAGAATTGTCCTTTTTGATCAACGGGGTTGCGGTAAAAGTACCCCTCACGCTGAGTTAAGAGAAAATAACACTTGGCTGTTAGTGGCAGATATCGAAAAACTACGAGAATTATTAAAAATTGATCGCTGGGTAGTTTTTGGCGGTAGTTGGGGAAGTACCCTATCTTTAGCCTACAGTCAAACCCATCCCGAACGCTGTTTAGGCTTAATTTTGCGCGGGATTTTTCTACTGCGAGAAAAAGAATTAAAATGGTTTTATCAAGAGGGAACCAGTTATATTTTTCCCGATATTTGGCAGAATTATTTAGCACCTATTCCCCCGGAAGAAAGGGGAGATTTGCTGGCCGCTTATTATCGGCACCTGACTAGCGATAATCCCCAAATCCGTCTAGAAGCTGCCAAAGCTTGGTCAATTTGGGAGGGAAGTACCAGCAAATTAATTCCCGCGGACAATTTAATCGAGAGATTCGGTCAGGATAATTTTGCCGAAGCTTTTGCACGTATTGAATGCCATTATTTTGTCAATAAGGGTTTTTTAGAGACGGATAACCAACTCATCGAAAATGTTGATAAAATCCGCCATATTCCCGCGGTTATCGTGCAAGGACGTTATGACATTGTTTGTCCGATGATTTCTGCTTGGGAATTACATCAAGCTTGGCCGGAAGCGGAATTTATCATTGTTACCGATGCGGGACATTCGATGACAGAAGTGGGAATTCGTAGTGCTTTAATTGAGGCTACCGATAAATTTGTTAACTTATAAATCACCTAATCATCGTGATGATTTTGCCAAATTTGTTCATAGGCTTTTTCCATATCTATATCTATCGTAAATTTTTTTCCATTCCAGAGGGGAGATGTATGACGAGATTGACGTAATTGATAACGGACTTCTTCCCTTAAATTTTCATCTAATCCTAACTTAATTCCCCACTGCACATATTCCTCATCACTCCAAGCTATACCCTGACTAATGCCGGCATTTTTCATAAAAGTATAGCTATTGCGGGCCGCGAATTGTTCACCAACCCTAGTGACTAAAGGAATCCCCATCCAGAGGGTTTCTAGGGTTGTGGTAGCACCATTATAGGGATAGGTATCGAGAACTATATCAGCAATTCCTAGATTAGCGCGATGGGTTTCCTCATTGAAATCATTGGGCAAAAATCTTAATCTATCTTGACTAATTCCCAATTCGTCGGCACTTTTGAGAAATAATTCTCGAATGGTTTCTTTGTCGGCAAAACCTTTGATTAAAAGATAGCTATTAGGAACCTGTTGGAGAATCTGCAATTGCAGATAAATCATGTTTAAGGTGCGTTTTAATCCCGATTGCACGGTCAGATAAATAATAGCATCATCGGGAATATTTAAATCAGTTCTTCTCCTGGTGGGAACACCCACTTCAAAACCATCCACGGATAAATAAGAGTTAGGAAGTCGGATGATTTTTTCTGAATAAATTTCTTCAGCATTTTCGGGTAAAACGTAGTTATCGGCAATAAAATAATCAATCCCAGGGATTCCCGACGCATCTAATCCTAACCAAGTTACCTGTATCGGTGCTGGTTTTAAGGCCATTACTAGATAAGTTGTATTATTGGTTAAGCTATCAAGATCCACTAAAATATCTAATTTGTCTTGACGAATTTGGGCAGTTATTTGTTCAATTTTTGCTGGCAAGTTATAGCTATAATCTGAGTTATTTTTAAACCATTTTTCAGTAATTTCGTCTGCTGCTTGGTTGACAAAATAGGTGTAAATTTCAAATTTATCTGGCTCTTCGGTTTGTGTTATGCAATGGACGGGGGTTATAAGGGATGGAACCCTTATAGAGAAAGGCATTTAGCGATTTTTGTCAATTGTTTTTGCTCTAGAGCGAACTAATCAATTAAGTCTCTTGCCAGATAAGGATTT
>NZ_JAPZSZ010000053.1:0-7262 GCF_027532095.1 Microcystis sp. LE19-195.1E | reverse complement strand
CAAACAATCCGATAAATCTTGGCAAAATAATTCAACCATTCAGTGAATTGATACCAAGAAGCATCACTAATCGACTTGGCAAGCTTACGGTTTTTGACTAAGTTTCTTACCTTTAAAGTTTCATAGACTACCAGATCATTACACTGGACTAACGCCAAAGCGTCTTTAATTGCTTTGTCTTTACGCTGTCTTGACACTTTAAGATGAAGCCTAGCTACTTTTATCCGTTGCTTGTGATAGTTTTTGGACTGTTTCTTTCCTTGACGAAACTTTTTGGATAATCTCCTTTGTGCTTTTTTCAGTCGTTTTTCTGACTTTCTTAAATAACGTGGATTCTCTACAGTATTACCTTGGGCATCGGTATAAAATTCCTTTAACCCTAAGTCAATTCCTGTTATTTGTCCCGTCGGTTTATGGTATTCTTGCCGTTCTACGTCAATCAGAAACTGGCAATAATAACCGTCAGCACGTCTAACAACTCTTACTCGTTTAATCTGTTGTTCTGAATAATAAACTAAGGTTTTTTGACTACACCATAAATCAAATTCTCCTGCTTTAAAGCCATCGGTAAATCTGATTTTACGTCGATTATCAGATAGTTTGTAGCCCGTTAGTTTATACTCAACGGAACGGCTATGCTTTTTGAACCGAGGAAAACCCTTTTTCCCAAGTATCTTAGCATGACAATTCTGGTAAAACCTAGTAATTGATTGCCAGGCTCTATCAGCAGCCGATTGACGAGCTTGAGAGTTTAATTTATTAACCCAAGGTGTCTCTTTATTATTAGCTAGTACCGCACAAAGTTTTTGGAGATCATTGCGGGTTGTTCCTTTATTTTCTATCCAATAACGAACACAAGAGTTACGCACAAACTGAGAAGTTTTGATAGCTTCATCAAGCTGGTGATATTGCTCTGGGGTTCCGTTTTTTAGCTTTGCTTTTACGACTAGCATCTAACAATCCACGACCATTGGTTAAACTAATTATAACACAGTTTACCTACAGATGGTAGAATTAAACCGATGCTCCGTTGCTGACCCTTCGACTTCGCTCAGGGTCATTGATATTCTGGTCGGATTTCATCCCCCGCTAATTTTTGTGAGTATCTTATCGAAAAATGTAGCGGGGGTATTCATCCGATATTTTAGGTAACTTAGGGAATGGGGGATAAGGATTAGGGGAAGTGGGGAAGTGGGGAATTTCAACTAAAACCCCAAAACCCTAAAACCCCAAAACCTAACACCTAACCCCCAACAGCTAACGGCTAAAAATAATCTTCTCGATGGCATCTAGGGCGGTTTCTAGGTCATCGTTGACGATTTGATAGGGGAATTCCTCGCTGGCGGCTAATTCTTCTTGGGCGCGCTCTAGACGGCGGGCGATCGCTGTTTCGGCATCTTTGCCCCGGCCGCGCAAACGACGTTCTAATTCCTCGAAACTGGGGGGTAGGATAAAGATTCTCCTCGCTTCGGGGAAGCTTTGACAGACCTGTCTGGCTCCCTCTAATTCGATTTCTAGAATTACGGTCTGGCCTGTTGCTAATTGAGCAGCGATCGCTGATTGGGGTGTCCCATAGTAGTTGCCCGCGTATTCGGCCGATTCTAGAAATTCTCCGGCTGCCATTTTCTCCTCGAAACTGGGACGGTCGAGAAAGTAGTAATCTTCCCCCTCAATTTCACCCGGTCGAGGTGGGCGCGTAGTAGCGGATACGGACAGGTAGAGGTTAGGGAAACGAGTTAGTAAATGCCGGACTAGCGTACCCTTGCCCACACCGCTAGGGCCGGTAATGACAATTAATTGACCGGGTTGCATGGGGTTAATAACTTAGTTGCTACTATTAACAGGCGCTTCCTTGTTGACCACGAAACGGTGAGCCACGGTTTCTGGTTGAATGGCCGACAGCACTACATGACTAGAATCGGTGATGATCACCGCACGAGTCCGTCTTCCATAGGTAGCATCGATTAAACAGCCTTTATCCCGAGCATCACTGATGATGCGTTTGATAGGAGCAGATTCTGGGCTAACGATGGCGATAACCCGATTAGCGGAAACAATATTACCGAAGCCGATGTTGATCAGTTGTATATCCATAAGTTAACAAAGGTGCAGTCCTTTGTACAAAAGAGTGTGGAGGTATGATTACAATGTTATCGAGAAAGATTTAGCCTTACAACGCTAAAAATAACATTCTTAATCACATTTTAGTATTTTTTCAGGTTTTTTGCGATTTTAATTAAATTTGTTTACACGAGTCTCTATCTTAGGGAATAAAAAGGCAAAAGTCGGGAAAATTAGGGAATTTTGAGGGTGTGGGGTGATGGGGTGATGGGGGAGTGGGGTGATGGGGTGATGGGGTGATGGGGTGATGGGGTGATGGGGTGATGGGAGAACAAATAAAAATAATCTCCTGACTCCTGACGACCGGCTACTGACTCCCGATCACTGATCACTGTTAAGAATGTCCCCGGCAATGGCATGATAATTATGGTGACTAATAAGTATTCTCTATCCTTGGTGGGTGCGTTAGACTATGGGTTTTGCTGATCTATCGATCGCTGATATTGCGGCAGAGTACGATCTGGCCGATGAATCTGTGTTGTCACTTTGCGACCAATTAGGCATCTCCTATAAAGATCGGCAGACTAATCTCGCCCTAGAAGATGCTAAAGCAATTATCTCACTGATTTTATCCAAACGCTCAGGAGTAACCGCCTCGAAAACGGAAACGTCCCCTTGACTTTATTCCCAACTGCGATCTTCTCGGTGTCCGTGATCACTTAGAATCGATCGACACCCTCCCAGAGGAGAAAATTTTTTAGTCACCTTAAAATTCCCTTTCTTGGAACAATTGCGAGTAGGAGAACAATGATCAAACGTTTGATTGTGGCAGCGATCGCTGTAGTTTTTTTTGTATTACAATTCAATCTTAACGGCGCTAGTGCCTTAGAACTCGATCAAGAAACCCTCACCATCACCCTCAATGATGCAGGGGAATCGGTGACTTTGACTTCTGAACAAGCGACGGAAGGACAGAAACTTTTTGTCGCCAATTGTACTAAGTGTCACCTGCAAGGTAAAACCAAAACTAATAATAACGTCAGTTTGGGTCTGGCCGATCTAGCAAAAGCGGAACCCCCCAGAGATAATCTGTTAGCATTGATTGATTATCTAGAACATCCCACCAGTTACGATGGTGAAGATGATCTGAGCGAATTCCATCCCAATGTTAGCCGTCCCGATATCTTCCCAGAATTACGCAATCTGACCGAAGATGATGTGTATAACGTCGCCGCTTATATGTTGGTTGCTCCCCGTCTAGACGAGCGCTGGGGTGGGACAATTTACTTCTAAATTGCACTGCATATATCCCTCGATCCCTCTAGATTTCTAGGGGGATTTTTGATTAGACAGCAAATAGTTGTAAAAATTCTTTGAGTTCATTTAATACCTCATGCTCAAAGTTCCAAATATGACGTTTGTTTTTCATAACATAATCAAATACATTCATACTGCATTTCCTGCCAGCTTGTTTTTTGTCTTCTGTGGAACAGGTATCAAATCGTAAATAGTTACTAATCCAAAACTTATCAAAATCTTTGTCTCTAATCGATTTTCCTTGCTTGTTTAAACAATTTCTCCAGTCTTCTAAACAATCCGCATAGGTGGAATCTTGACTTTTAATCTTCTTGAGAACTGTTTCTAGTTCTCCTTGTCCGTCCACATTGGTAAAATAACAAGCAAATTCTGTGATTTGATCTTCTATTGTTGTCAATCTATAAAGCTGACTGGTTTCTCTAATATCTTCCGCTTCTGGATACACCATTTTTAGACAATCGTTCAGCCAATTTAGTCGCTCTGTCTTAGTATCAGAATCTTGATCGATAATAATACCAACTTTAGGGATAGCTTTTTTACGAATAGTCGCCTTAATTTCATCGAAAGTGCTGGTTAATTTAGCTTGATCTAAACCCTGTAAACATTTATAGTCATCTTCCTCAAAGCAAATCGGTTTATCTAACTGAATTTTGGTAAAATTTAAGTATTGCACTAGGGCTTCGATAAAAATTTTATCATTCTTGCTCTCGACGATTAATAAGTTACTCACCTCTCACCTCATTGCCATGTTTTAAGGCGTACTCTAAAGTGCTTAATTGTCTTTTAATACCGATAATTTTATCAGTTCTGGGACTTCTGGCTAGTTCAAAATAGGCTCCCTGTTCTGGATAATATTCTAACCCCACATCGGCAAAAGCTTGGATCATCTCTAAACTATGGGTTGTGGCAAAAATTTGGCTATCTAGTTCGATAGCTAATCGGAATAAAGTTTTCCAAATATCTGGGTAAGCAGTATAGTGAAGACCATTTTCTATTTCATCGATAAAAATAATTTTTTGCGGATTAAGCAGCAGAGTAATAATTATCTCTATCAGACGATTAATAGCTTCACCAAACAGAGATATGGGTAAGCGTTTTGTCTCTTTTCTTTTCAGGTATAAATTTGGTTTGCCAAGAAAAAAACTTTCTATTTTTTTAATAGAAGGATCAAGTATTTGCAAGGCTTTTAGCACTTCTTCTTCCTGTTCATTAAAAGCTATTTTAGTATAGGACTCGCTCAATTCTTCCAAAGATTTATTGACAGATGCAGCAATGATTACTGGTTGATCATCACCCGCATCAGGTAAAGCTAGTATTCCCTCAGAACTAGCAATTAAAAAATAGTTCAGTTGACTATCTTTTGAGTCATTCTTGAGGTCAAAACTTGTGTGAATATTTAAGATAGAAATAACTGATTTATTTTTAGCGATAAAATCATATAATTTTTGCCAATCTTCAGAGATGCCTAGAACAGTATCTTGAAGAGAATCGGAAATCGATATTTTTACCAATTTATCCCCTTGATTAGATTGGGAGCCTTTTAACTCAATAATATTTTCTCTATCAAGATTGAATAATAAATTATCCCAAGCATTTTTGGGAACAGCCTGAACAACTGCTAAAGATTCCTTGCGAATAGATTCTCTGACTTCATGAATAGTATTTGGATAGGGATAACTATACAAAAATATTGCCTCTAACAAGGCAGTTTTCCCTGAATTGTTTTTACCACCAATTAAATTAACTCGCTCAAAACCTTCAATTTTGGTATGCTCAAAACATCTAAAATTACTAATTTCAATATCCTTAATCATGTTGACCTCTGGGCTGGATAAGCATAAATTTAGGCGTAGGAATGAAGCTGGCGAGATGGGGATTTTTTTACTTAATTCTAGACGAGAATAGCCTCAAACTCTCAAAACGGTGACTATCCCTGACGGAAACTGCCGCCCTAAGAGATAATAGAGACAGGGATTTATTTACATTTCTTCATCATGGCTAGAGACTTACGAGGATTTATTAAGCTTTTAGAAGATCGTGGGCAATTACGCCGCATTAGTGCATCGGTCTCTGCCGATTTAGAAATTGCCGAGATCGCTAATCGGATGCTACAGGTGGGGGGACCGGCCCTACTGTTTGAAAACGTGCAAGGGGCCGAGTTTCCCGTCGCTATTAACCTGATGGGAACCGTAGAACGCATCTGTTGGGCGATGAACCTGAATAAACCCGAAGAATTGGAAGATTTAGGCAAAAAACTCGCCCTCTTGCAACAACCGAAACCGCCGAAAAAACTCTCCCAAGCGATCGATTTTGGTAAAGTTTTATTTGATGTCCTGAAAGCCAAACCCAACCGTAACTTTTTTCCTGCCTGTCAACAGGTGATTTTAGAAGGGGATGAAGTAGATTTAAAGAAAATTCCGATGATTCGCCCCTATCCGGGCGATGCAGGCCAGATTATCACCCTAGGGCTAGTAATTACTAAAGATTGCGAAACGGGAACCCCTAACGTCGGTGTCTATCGCTTACAGCTACAGTCTCACAATACCATGACCGTCCACTGGTTATCCGTGCGCGGTGGGGCGCGTCACCTGCGAAAAGCGGCACAAATGGGCAAAAAATTGGAAATAGCCATTGCTTTAGGGGTTGATCCTCTGATTATCATGGCCGCCGCCACTCCTATCCCCGTAGATCTCTCAGAATGGCTGTTTGCGGGATTGTACGGCGGTTCTGGGGTACAGTTAGCCAAGTGTAAAACCCTCGATTTGCAAGTGCCGGCCGACGCAGAAATCGTCCTCGAAGGAACAATTACCCCCGGAGAGGTATTGCCAGATGGACCCTTTGGTGATCACATGGGTTACTATGGCGGTGTGGAAGATTCACCCCTGATTCATTTCCACTGCATGACCCATCGTCGCGACCCCATTTATTTAACCACTTTTAGCGGTCGTCCTCCCAAGGAAGAAGCGATGATGGCGATCGCTCTTAATCGTATTTATACGCCGATTTTACGGCAACAGGTGGCGGAAATCAGGGATTTTTTCCTACCTATGGAGGCTTTAAGCTATAAAGCGGCGATTATCTCCATTGATAAAGCCTATCCCGGACAAGCGCGGCGAGCGGCCTTAGCTTTTTGGAGTGCCTTACCCCAGTTCACCTATACTAAATTTGTCATCGTCGTCGATAAGGAGATTAATATTCGCGACCCCCGGCAAGTGGTTTGGGCAATTAGTTCTAAAGTGGATCCAGTTCGCGATGTGTTTATTCTCCCGGAAACCCCCTTTGATAGCCTCGATTTTGCCAGCGAAAAGGTCGGTTTGGGGGGGAGAATGGGAATTGATGCCACCACTAAAATGTATCCCGAAACCGACCACGAATGGGGGGAACCTTTGGAGTCGGATCCTGCCATGGCGGTCAAGGTTTCCCAACGCTGGTTAGAATACGGTTTAATCGATATTAATTTACAAGAAGTAGATGCCAATAAGTTTGGCTACGAAATGTAGATTTAACTGACTAAATAGGGTTTGCGGCAAAAAGTTTGTTGGTGGGGGTAGGGTGTGGGGTGTGGGGTGTGGGGTGTAGGGTTTTACCCATTTTCAGACGGTCAATTACCTAATTTTCAGGGAAAAAGTCCCGGAATTTTCCCCCCAATCACTCCAATCGCTGGTACTTTTTGATTGACAAAAAGTCTAAAAGTCTTACCCAACAAGGTTTTTAGATTTATTCAGCCAACCCTAAATACTCAATAGAACTCTTGCAAATTAATTATATGTTATAATGATTGGTTAACTAATTTTCCCCAAAAAATTAGTTAACCAGTACATTCGTCCTGAATGAAAACTTGAAGTTTAACTTTTAACTCAAAACTCTTTAGAGCTGCTTTAATT
>NZ_JAPZSZ010000311.1:0-4525 GCF_027532095.1 Microcystis sp. LE19-195.1E | reverse complement strand
CCCCCTTTTGCCTTTTGCATGAGTGCCTTTTGCCTGTCTTGATATGTAGCCTATACTCAACGGATTTAGTATAAAAACCTTGTTGGATAACACTTTTAGACCTTTGGGAAATCAAAAAGTACCGGATATGGGAGTGATCGGAGGGAAAATTCAGGTACTTTTTCCTTGAAAATTAGGTAATTGACCCCCTGAAAATCGGTAAAACCCTACACCCTACACCCTACACCCAGGAAAAACTTTTTGCCGCAAACCCTAATTATGACGATTGCCATCATAATGAATTCTCGCCCCGGCCCATTGTAATTTTTCCTGTAGAGTCTGATAAAAAGAATAGCTTTCCCGCAGGATAATAAATTGGGCGAATTTTTCAGCTTTGGTAACTCCCACCCATTGCCCGGGCCAAATGGAAGTGGCTAAAGCACCATCCATCCAGAGTTTAGTGTTTAATTCGTAGTCTCCCAGAGGCCAAATACTGACCAGAGATGCCGGGGGAATGACAATCGGCCGACTGGAGAGACTCAAGGGACAAATCGGGGTGACAGCGATCGCTTCCATGCCGGGGTGTATAATCGGGCCATTAGCGGAAGCGGTGTAACAGGTGGACCCCGTGGGAGTAGCCACTAATAAACCATCGCCTTGGTACTGATCTACTACTTCCCCGTCCACTTCGATTTCGAGGATCGAGGTGGGCATCCTATCGATACTAGCGGGTTTCACACACATCTCATTCAGGGCATAAAATGCCTCGCTCACTGCCTGGGGGTTTTTTCTATCCCCTTCATAGATTCTGGCCTTTAACATCATCCGTTGTTGTACCGCGTAGTGGTCGGATTGTAAACGATCCCAGACCGTCTCCGTATCCTGGAAAATCTCAAAAGGTTCCGTTAAAAATCCCAGATGGCCGCCGACATTCACCGCTAAAATTGGAATGTCTTCCTGAGCTAAATAGCGAGCGGCGGCTAAAATGGTTCCATCTCCGCCCAAAACGATGGCGAGGTCGATTTTTTCCGATGCTGAGGCTAAAAATACCGGATAGGGATTATCTTTAAAGCCACTGGGTCCCATTAAAACTTTACACTGACGGGCTTCTAACTGTTTAGCGCATTTTTCCGCCCATGCTTTACTTTGGGGATGGTTGGCCTTATGGGCGATGATTACTTGTTTTAACTGCACGGAGTTGAGACCTTGTTCGGAGGTTCTATATTTTTAACAATACCAAGACTGGGCAGATCGGGTGAAAAGTAACAGGTAAAAAGGGGGTTGGGGGATGGGGAAGTGGGGAAATGGGGAAGTGGGAAGTGGGAAGTGGGGAAGTGGGGGAATTTCAACTAAAACCCCAAAACCCCCCGCAACGCGCACGCAGTGACCACCCTATCTCCTGCCTCTTGCCTCTTGCAAGAGTGCCTCATCTCAACTGGCAATTTAAATACTTAACAGCTTATAATTGTATTAAGATGTGTAACAGTTCTCTGGCAAACTCTTGACAAAGGATAACAAATCTGCTCTCCCAAAAAACAGGAAAGGTTTTATTTCTATGACATTAATTCAAACCGCCCAATTATCGCTGGAAACCTCGGCTTTAGCCTTTTTTAAGCAGACAGAAGGACGCTGGCAATCCCAGAGACGTTATTACACCCTCACCCAAGAAACGGAACCCCAAGAAGTTATCAGCGCCATCGAGATTAAATATTTACCCCAAGGCAGCGAACCATTAATTCAACTTGCCCGTTTACATAATCTGGAAGATACAGCCTTATTAGGTGGTACGGAAGTCACTTGGCAAAGTAATTATCTGCGTCCCCAGAGTAAAAAACCCTCCAACGGTTCGACTATATTCGGCATTTTAGATAATATCCTCTATCGCGATCGGGGATTTGCGACGGATAAACCCGTTAGCGCTATTTATACCTTTCCTAACCCCTCTACTCTCTGTCTGAGAACAGAATACGCCGGTTCTGTCTTTGAAGAAGAAATTAAACTCATCGGTCAACAATATCGCACCCGACAAACTATTATCTCTCGCGCCGGTCAAGAATTGATGATCGGTCAATATCTAGAAAAACGGGTCAATTAGTCAAAAAATCGGCGGCTATTCCCAGAATTTTGACTTCTATGCTAGGAATAGGGCTGAAATCAAATCAGCCCTTCCCATAACTCCCGTTTAAACCGGGGTTAAATTGTCTTGATTCTGACTAGCGAGAAACTTCTCTAATTCCGTAATCGCATCGGCATCGACTTTAGTTTGCATGGGACAGAATTTCGGTCCACACATCGAACAAAACTCCGCCGTCTTATAGATATCTGCGGGTAAAGTCTCATCGTGGTATTCCTTAGCGCGATCGGGATCCAAGGATAACTGAAATTGACGATTCCAATCGAAATTATAACGAGCAATTGAGAGTTCATCGTCACGATCCCGCGCTCCGGGACGATGACGGGCGATATCTGCCGCATGAGCCGCTATTTTGTAGGCAATTAAGCCATTTCGCACATCTTCAGCGTTGGGTAAACCGAGATGTTCTTTCGGAGTGACATAACATAACATCGCCGTCCCGTACCAACCCGCCAGAGCCGCCCCGATCGCCGAAGTGATATGATCGTACCCTGGAGCAATATCGGTGACGAGGGGACCAAGAACATAGAAAGGTGCTTCGCTACACTCCTCCATTTGTTTTTTCACATTAAATTCAATTTGATCCATGGGAACATGGCCCGGTCCTTCCACCATCACCTGTACATCGTGTTCCCAAGCGCGGCGCGTCAGTTGGCCGAGGGTTTTCAATTCCGCTAATTGGGCCGCATCGGAAGCATCGTGGGTACAACCAGGACGCAGGGAGTCACCGAGACTAAAAGAAACGTCATAACGCTTGAAAATCTCGATAATTTCATCGAAATGGGTGTAGAGAGGATTTTGCTTGTGGTGGTGCAGCATCCACTTAGCAATAATACCACCACCCCGGGAGACAATCCCGGTCAGACGGGTTTTGACTAAAGGCAGGTGTTCGATGAGGATTCCCGCATGAATCGTCATGTAATCTACCCCTTGCCCGGCGTGTTTTTCGATAATATGGAGGAAATCTTCGGGGGTGAGTTTTTCAATATTGCCGTGAACGCTTTCCACCGCTTGATAGATGGGTACAGTACCGATGGGGACAGGAGAAGCATTGATAATCGCAGTGCGAATTTCGTCCAAATTACCGCCACCGGTGGAGAGATCCATCACCGTATCCGCGCCGTATTTGACCGCTAGGTGTAATTTTTCCAGTTCTTCGTTAATATTCGAGGAGTTAGGGGAAGCCCCGATATTAGCATTAACTTTACACTTAGAAGCAATACCGATCGCCATAGGTTCGAGGTTGAGGTGATTGATATTAGCGGGAATAATCAGTCTTCCTCGGGCGATTTCGCTGCGAATCAATTCGGGAGAGAGATTTTCCCGTTTTGCCACATAAGCCATCTCTTCGGTAATTATCCCCTGACGGGCGTAGTGCATTTGCGATACATTTGCTTGTCCGCGCCGGGGGGCAACCCATTCTTGTCTCATAATTTTATTTCCTCTGTAAACAGCTTCCCTACGCTGGAATTACCCAGTCTCAGGTTCTAAGGGTCTTTCTCAGCCTGATTGCCTCAGACACCCCTAGCTATGACGGCAATTGTACCACTGTTGAGGACTGAGGAGATAAAGCTTAAGATTGTTGTTTGATTAGGCAGTTAGGCTAAAACCCACTTAGACCACCTACAATAAACTTCTTAGGTGACGAATACTTAAATTTTCCACAATTGGGAAAAATTCGGATTAGGAAATCCAGAGAGTACCCGTCTGGGTTTGAGCCTAAACAAGCTCTAATTATCCAAAAAGCGTCGGGATTTTACGTTTCGGTTTCCTTCCAATCTACGGAATTAGTTCCCGATATGACAGTAGGGAAGACCTGTTTAGGAATCGACGCGGGAATTGAGAGTTTTGTCGCTACTTCACGGGGAGATTTAATCAAAGCCCCTCGATTTTTGTTGAAAGTACAGAGTAAGCTTAAATTGCTACAAAGACGCTTGAAACATCAAGTCAAAGGCTCAAACAATTGGTTTAAACTTCAGGAGAAGATAGCAAGATTACACGAAAAAGTGTCTAATACTCGTAGAGATTGGCACTTTAAACTAGCTCATTACCTTTGCGATTTTGCTGATAATATCTTCGTTGAAGATATTAACTTCGTTTCCTGGTCTAGAGGTATCGTTAGAAAACAATCTCTAGATTCGGGCATCGGTAGTTTTATTAATGAGATACTACCGTTTGTTGTTTGGAAACGGGGAAAATATTATCTTAAGGTTGATAAAAACGGAACTTCGCAAGAGTGTCCTAATTGTGGCGCGATTACCGGCAAAAAGTCGTTATCGGAAAGAGTTCACCGGTGTGATTCTTGCGGCCACATTGAACCAAGAGATACGGCATCAGCGAAGGTAATTGAGAACCGAGGAAAAAATGCGGTCGGGCTGACCGTGTTGGAAAACGCTTGCGGAGGCGATTTGA
>NZ_JAPZSZ010000259.1:0-13186 GCF_027532095.1 Microcystis sp. LE19-195.1E | reverse complement strand
TACGGCAAACTCACGATATCTGGCATATAGTAACGGGTTTTGGTGTCGATGTGACGGGAGAATTGCAACTGAAAGCTTTTGAATTAAGTCAAACTCGTCGCCCTCTAGCTATTGTCCTACTTTTAGGGGGATTATTCGGAGCTTTATTTTCTTCGCCACTTTCCTTACATTCTCTCTGGGAAGAGATTGTCATCGCCTATAATTTGGGCAAAAATACTCGACCTTTTTTGGCGCAAAAATGGGAACTAGCTTGGGAGAAATCCCTGCTAGTTTGGCGGCAAGAATTGGCCATTGTCCACTCGAACCTAGAAAATTAATTTTGCTGGACTAATTAGAATAATCGACTAACTAGAATAAATCCCGATTAATCGGATAAAATAAGGCAATTTGCCGATTCAGGGGCTAGAGGATAGAAAAATTGTCAGACAATCGGGAAAAAGTGACAGGGGAAAAATTTTTCCGAACCGGAGTAGCAAAAAAATCCCAGTCCGGTTAAAATTGATTATCGATCGATTGTGTGAGGAGTCCGATCCCCATGACCAATAAACACACAGCAAGGCTGCTGGGTAGTTACCTGCAGCGCCTGCCTGCCCATAGCTGGCTCGTCCTAGTTTTTTGGGCTTTGATTATCGCCCCAGTCCAAGCTGCTGTCGAATTACGCATTGCCATCAGTAAAGGTGTTAGCACCGTCTCCGTGGGCAGTTCCACCGATGCTGTGGTGAAAGATGGGGCTGGCAGAGTCTTAGGAGAATTGACCGCCATGAATGCCCTCAATGCTAATCCCAGAGGAAAAGCGGTGGGTTTGGCCGATTGGCAGGCCAGTCAATTGCTCATCGAACCGGAGAATGATGGTTACGTCTGGATTAATGATCGCTGGTATCGAGGACGGACAAGGATCATTCGGCAAGGTTCTGGGGTGACAGCCCTAAATTTAGTCGATTTAGAGGAATATCTCTATAGTGTCGTCGGTGCGGAGGCGATTCCCTCCTGGCCGCAAGAGGCCTTAAAAGCCCAATCCGTGGCGGCGCGTACCTATGCTCTCTACCAAATGAACACTTCCGGCAATCGCATCTACGATCTTGATACTACCACCCGCACCCAAGTTTATAAGGGTCTAGAAAGCGAGTTTACTAGCACCCACGAGGCAGTTAAGGCCACCGCCGGACAAATTATGAGTTTCAACGGCAAACCGATTCTAGCGGTGTTTCACTCCTCCTCTGGGGGCCATACGGAAAATGTCGAGGATGTTTGGAATTCCCCCTTACCCTACCTGCGCGGTGTCATCGATTACGATCAAGTCGCCCCGGTATTTCAATGGTCAAAAAACTTTAGCGCCAGGGAATTAGGCCGTTTAATCGGTGGTGTTGGTCGCGTGCGATCGCTATCTCCCGAAAGGACCACTCCCCACGGACGAGTGATTAGAATGCGTGTAGTAGGCGATCAAGGCTCTAAATTAATCTCTGATACCCAATTACGGCGAATACTCGAGCTGCGTAGTACCCTATTCACGATTTCAGCTGATAACGGTACTTTTGCCATTAATGGTCGCGGTTTCGGTCATGGGATCGGTTTAAGTCAATGGGGCGCTTTTTCCCTCGCCGACCAAGGGGTGACTTATGATCGCATTCTCAGCCATTATTATCAAAATGCTCGTTTAACTGAAATGCCCAACTAAAAAGGCTGTCAGCCATTTCCAGTCAACAGTAAACAGTGAACTGATCACTGATAACTGATAACTGATAACTGATAACTGATTATGAGATAATGTCTGATCTCACTTGTAATTTTTGACTTGCATGACCATCGTTACCGAAGCCTTAACCGAGTTGGAACCAGTCATAAAAACTACCTTTACCGTCGAGGAAATTCGCCAACTACTGCCCCATCGTTATCCCTTTGCCCTAGTTGATCGTATTATTGACTATGTACCCGGTCAAAAGGCCGTTGGCCTAAAAAATGTCACGATCAACGAGCCTTTTTTCCCCGGTCATATTCCCAATCGTCCCTTGATGCCGGGGGTGTTAATTGTTGAATCCATGGCCCAAGTGGGGGGAGTGATTTTGACCCAATTACCCGGGATGAAAGGGAAATTTTTTGCCTTCGCTGGCATTGATAAAACCCGTTTTCGTCGTCCTGTGGTGCCGGGGGATCAATTGATCATGACGGTGGAATTATTATCCTTCAAGATGAATAAAATTGCTAAAATGCAAGGGGAAGCAAGAGTCGATGGGCAATTGGCCGCTCAGGGCGAAATGATGTTTTCCATCTTTGATTGACCTATGAATTTTGATCGAGATCGTCTCCGACAAGAACTAAATTTATTTGCTATTCTAGGGGCTTTTATCACCAATATTTTCGCTAATATTTTCCCTCTCAACGGCGAAAATATCGGGGCTATCTCGAATACAGTTTTTCAAGATGTCTTAATTATTCCCGCTAATTATGCTTTTGCTATCTGGGGATTAATCTATCTGGGTTTAATTAGTCTGGGAATTTACCAAGCTTTGGCTTTCAATAAAACTGAACCGCGTTTGCGTCGGTTAGGCTACGAATTAGCCATCGCTAGTGCTTGTCAGATTCTCTGGGTAATTCTCTTTCAATCCCGTTTTTTTGCCCTGTCTTTACTGGCAATGCTAGGCATTTTAATTTCTCTCATCCGGCTTTATCTCCGCTTAGAAATTAATCGCTTTATTGTCAATCGTAAACAGGGTTTATTGGTTAATGCTCCTATTAGTATCTATTTCGCTTGGATTACCGTAGCCACGATTGTCAACGTCGCTTCGGTGCTAGATTGGATCGACTGGCAGCCATGGGGTCTAACTGACCAGATCTGGACGGTAATAATTCTGGTTATCGGGGCGATAATCGCAATTTTAGTCGGTTTAAACCGAAAAGATCGGGCTTTTATCGGGGTGTTTATCTGGGCTTTCTTGGCGATCGCTGTTAAACAGATTTCTCTGCCTCTAATTGCGATAACGGCGATTATATTAGCGATTATCCTAACTTTTCTGGTTTTTAGTGGCAGTTTTCGTCCTCTGAGTCGTTAAAATGCGGGATCACAGCGAATTTCGACGATAAAGCCATCGGGATCGTAGAAGTAAACCCCCCTGCCAGTCGGACGGGTCACGGGTCCACTAGCAATAGTAATTCCCTGACTTTGTAGCACTTCTAGGGCAAAATCGAAGCATTCGGGGGCAATATCGAAGGCTAAATGGTTGGCACGGGTAAAAGCGATTTCGGGATTGTCGTCGGGAGGGTTTAAATCTGGTTCCCCAAATAGGTCAATTACTGTACCATCGGGGGTGATAAAATTGGCAACTTTTCCTTGGGCAACTAATTCTTTTAAGGTACTGGGAATTTTTTCGCCCACTAATTCCTCTAATCCTAATATTTCCCCATAAAAATGACGAGAAGCATCCATATCTTTGACGTTGAAAGCGATATGATGGACTTTTCGCAGTTGACCGATTTTGAGTTTTTTTGCGGTTACGGAAGGGCTAATAGTCATCTTAGTTATCAGTTATCAGTAAGGGGTTGGGGGGATTTTTCAGTGAACAGTGAACAGGAATCAGTAATCAGTAATCAGTGAAAAGATAGCACTATTAATGTCATTTAATACTCCTCATTTAATACCGTTAACTGATCACTGATAACTGATCAGGCTGGCGACTTAAGAGTTAATTTTTTGCAATAATTGCCGAATTGATTCCGCATCTTGGGCGTTGGGTAGGAGAGCAAGATAGAAGCCTAAATCCTGTTGCGCTTGGCTGAATTGTCCAATTTGATAGTAAACTAAACCTCGATCGCGCAGCTCTAAGGGATGATTAGGAATGAGCAAAAGTAGTAGATCTATTGTCCGAATTGTCTGAGACCATTGTTGACGATTCAGGTAAATATATTTTAAATTAGTCAACAAACGTAACAAAATTTGCTGATTGGTAGCAATATTGAGAAAATGTTCTTCTAATTTAACTGGCTGTTGATAAACCTTACTTAATCTTTCTTGACAGTCCTGTTTAAATAAGATTTCACCACCGTGAAAGGGATCGACAAAAATTTCCACTTCCTCGAAATCGGGACGGATAATAAAATGGCCCGGCATACCAATTCCTACCATGGGAAAATCGATCTGTTTGGCAATCTCTAAGTAGATAATCGAGAGAGTGAGCGGAATACCCGTGCGGCGATCGATTACATCATTTAAGTAGCTATTGCGGGGGTCATAGTATTCTTGGGTATTACCATTAAATTGTAAATCTTCAAACAAATATTGATTGATAATCTTGACTATTTTTAAAGGATATAATCTATCGGGTAAACGTTTTTTTACCTCCTCAGCCATTAAATTTATTCTATTTAAATAGTGATCAATATTGAGGCGCGGATATTCAAAATTGGCTATTTGTAGGGCTGCCCGAGCTAGATTTATCTCAGGGTCAGGATGTTGAATTGTTTCGATGAAGGCTTGGTATAAGAGTGCAAGGGTCATTAGAAAAGGGTATTAATCAGATTATCAACTATTTTAACCGATCCTTCCGATTTTATCGCTTCTCTTTTCCGATCACCATTAAATATTCAGCAATTTAGATGAGCTTTGCTGGGAAGAGTAGCGAGAAATCTTGTCAATATCTAGATTAACCACGGCTTTTTCTAAAGGGATCGTGCGACAATTTTTATTTTGAGACTGCACTTGATAAACTAATTGATTTGTCCAATCTAAAGCAGTTAACCAACCACTTTGAGGATGATAAACCCCAGTTTCAATGTCTAGCCAACCGCTGCCGCGAGCTAGTTGTCCCGGTTTGACATCGGGAAAGGTAAAGGTTAAAGTATGACCTGTGATAATTAGTTTATCCTTGAAATAGGGTTGGGTCATGGTATGAAATTCGTTTCTAATCCAACAAAACTGCTCGTTTGTTTGCTGTTCAAGGGGATATTCTGGTTGTACTCCCGCATGAACTAACCAAATATCTCCTAGGTCTAAATAAGCGGGTAGGGATTGAAACCAATTAATATGCTCGGCGGGTATATTGTTATTATAACTTAGTAGTGTCGCCGCCCCGCCACTCTCGATCCAGCCGTTAAACCATTTTTCAGAAACTTCTTTTCCTGCCAGAGCTTTTAAGAGCATATATTCATGATTTCCTAGGAGACATTGGTAGTTATTTTTGATGACAAAATCCACCACTTCCAAGCTCTGCTGTCCTCGATCGATTAAATCCCCCAGAAAATAAACCTCATCCTCACTATCGGGAGCAACTCGGTTTAATAGTCGCAAAAGTGTCTGAAAACTGCCATGCACATCTCCGATAATAATACGACGCGGTTCTTGAGTCTGTTTCCCTATTTTTTTAAAAAACACACACCCCTCTCTAATTGCTGAGATTGCTACTCTTTTATCGCTAAAAAAGTAGTTTTTATAAGGTCTTAATTTTATTATAGGACAAGCTTTTCCTTCTGACAGTCACTCCCTCCTAAGAACTGCGGCAGCAAGGCAGTAATTGTTTTGTAAAGTATTTTTGCAATCTCTGGGCAGGGAGCGGACAGGTTATGGTATTATTTTTTTATGATGAGTTTTTATATAATTGGATGTAAGTGTACATCGTTAAACGCAAAGATTCCCATTATATAAAAAAGTATCTCAAAAAAATGCCCACTTGTCAAGCATTATCAAAAAAAAAGTTTTTTTTTGAGATTATAATAAAAAAAAATTAGTTTTCTGCTTCTATGATAACCCTAATTAACGCTAGAATTCCCGCCCATCAGGATCGACAACAAATAGAGATAAATGCTGCGGGAAAGATCGAGAGAATCACGGAGATGGGGGGAAAGACAAGAGGGGAAAAGATTATCGATATGGAAGGGGATTGGCTATCGTTGGGAGGAGTAGATTTACAGATCAACGGAGGATTAGGATTAGCATTTCCCGACTTAGAAATAACAGATCTAGAAAAGTTAGATAAGATTAGCGATTATCTTGAGAATCAGGGCATTGATAGTTATCTGCCCACCTTAGTAACCACGTCTGTGGAGAAATTTCAAAAATCCCTCTCAGTAATTGCCAAATATATCGAGAAACAGAAACAGGAAAATCGAGCGAGCGCGCAGGTTTTAGGAGTACATTTAGAGGGACCATTTTTAAACTATGAAAAAAGGGGGGCGCATCCGGCCCAATATCTTTTAAACCCAAGTATAGAAACAGTAGATAAAATCTTTGGGGACTACTTATCGATCGTAAAAATTATTACCCTAGCCCCAGAATTAGATAGTAGCGGTATGGTGATTAAATACTTAAGCGATCGAGGGATTACCGTCAGTTTAGGACATTCGCAAGCGAGTCAAGAAATAGCAAAAGAAGCCTTTTTACAGGGGGCAAAAATGGTTACTCATGCCTTTAATGCCATGCCTCCTTTACACCATCGTCAACCGGGGTTATTAGGGGAAGCAATTATCAATCGCGAGGTGTATTGTGGGTTAATTGCCGATGGTCAACACATCCATCCAACCATGATAGAATTATTACTAAAAGCCAGTAATTATCATCGAGGAATTTTCTTAGTTAGTGATGCTTTAGCGCCGATCGGTTTAGAAGATGGTGTCTATCCTTGGGACGAGAGAGAAATTGAAGTTAAACAGGGAACAGCAAGACTTTTTGACGGTACTTTAGCGGGAACAACCTTACCCTTATTACAAGGAGTAGCCAATTTAGTTAACTGGGGAATATGTGATTTAGAAACGGCGATTCTTTTAGGGACAGAATCCCCCAGAAAAGCGATCGGATTAGCGGGTTTATCGGTGGGACAACCTGCCAACTTTTTGCGCTGGCAATCGGCATCAAATTGGGAAAGATTGGATTTCCGCCAGCATTTTGGACTCTAACTGTTGAATGAGGGTATCGATATCCACTTCGAGGCGATCAAAACATTCAGGAGGGGAAATATCGGGTTGAAAATAAATCAATTTTACCTGACCATCACCGATAGCGACTATAGCCACTTCTTCCCTGGGGTTATAGCGGTAAATAATCCCAAGCATCTCTTGAATTTTGCGATTAACCTTGCGATTTAATTTCTCTAGAGCCTCCCTAGAACAACAGACAAAATGGGGCTGGGGTTTAAGATCGATGCCCAGGGTTTCTTGGGCATCTTCTCCCCATTCCGAGAGTAAACCCCACATTAAACCGGCTAATTCCTGTTGATTTTCTTGCACGAATTGATCTAATTGATAGCGCCATTGATTAGCGGGATCATCGGGGATTGGTTGTTCAAATCTCATCATTAGCCTCTTTTCAGTTATCAGTTATCAGTTATCAGTCATCAGTTATCAGTCATCAGTTATCAGTCCTTAATAAGGGGTGTGCCGATCCCCCCTTAGTCCCCCCTTAATAAGGGGGGAAAGCTGACAATTTTTAACACCTACCTACTTAACGACGGTACTCATCACCGCAATCACCGATTAACTGCAATAAATCCTGGGATTTTTGCAAGACATGATCAATTTTTTGATAGTCTTGGGGGGATAATTGAAAATCGAAAATACGGGCATTTTCTTGGATATGTTCAGCAACACCCAAACGCACCCCGATAATTGCCCCAGCTACGGCTTTTTGTTCGAGAACGTAACGCACTGCCACATTAGGAATGGTGACATGATAGGAATCAGCGATCGCTTTCAGAACGGTTAATAATTCTTGGAATAATTGCCAGTTTCCCCAAGCATTGATCATGTTTTTATATTTCCGTAAACTAGCGGTATTGAGACTCATGGGATTGGGTTCAGGATGACCGAGATATTTTGCCCCTAATAAGCCTCCTGCTAGAGTACCATAGGCCAGCAGATGGATGTTATGTTCTTGGCAAAATTGTGCCATTTTGACGAGGGGACGGCGATCGATTAGAGAAAACTGGACTTGATTGGAGACTATTTTAATCCCGGTGCTGAGAATAATTTTTAAATGTTCCGTGTCGAAATTAGTCAAGGCCAGGTGTTTAATTTTGCCTTCCTGTTGTAATTCTCCTAAAAAATATAAGGCATCTAGATAATTTTTATTGCGATAATCCCACCAGTGAAACTGCAATAAATCGAGACTATCCACATCCATGCGACGTAGGGAAATAGCGATATTTTTTTCGACTATTTCCTTGGTCATTTTACCTGGACGGGGAACCCATTTAGTGAAAGCTTGCAGATTATTTAAAGCATCAATGCCCCTTTGGGCGACTAATTGACGACGAAATTCACCGATAAAATCTTCGGCCGGACCGTAATGATCGGCCAGATCCCAAGTGGTGAAACCGGCATCTAGATAGGAGAACATACTAGAGATCGCTTTTTGGGGTGCGATCGAACCATGGGCGCCTGAAACCTGCCACATTCCGTTCAAAATACGGCAAATTTCCAGATCGGGGGTAAACTGTAAGCGACGAGATTCGGACATGGGGACTTTTCAGTAAACAATAAACAGTAATCAGTGAAAAGACAGCAGAAAACTGTCATTGAATACTGCTCACTTAATATTCTATTCTCCTACTGACCACTGATCACCGATTACTGATTCAAGACAGATCGATTGTACCTGTCCAGAAAAACGCGGCAAAGGGGAAGACCTTCGCAAAAATCTCCCCCTTTTTGGGTTTCTGCTGCTCAATTTTTGCTGGTTTAATATTCCACTTCCAATCGGGCTGCGGTGACAGCATCAAAAGCGAAAGCGAGAACTATAGGCATGGGACAAGCGAGGGTGATACAGAGAATTAAAGCTGTCAGAGTCAATCCGATAGCCACTCCTAACCAAAGTTTTTCGGCAGGAGATAGACCTTTTTGGCGCTTAATGTTTTGTAACACTTTGGTGGGAATTGGTTCTGGCATCACGGCATTGGGAGGGAATGCCCAATAATTACTGTAGCGTTCGAGAAATAGCTCTGTCCAGCCGTTTTCTTGACACCATTCTTGAATCCATGGTTCGTGAAAGTGTTTCATTGCTTCCCTGTTGACTTTTTCCAGTGATTACTTTAAACATCTCCTGATGTGAATTTCATCCTAGCAAAGCTATCTTAAGGGTCGATCGGATTCAATAAAACTTAATATATGAGTAGTCGGTGAAAAGTACAGTTAACGGTGAGGCAAGGAGTCAGGAGACTCCGAGATAGGAGATAGGAGATAGGAGACAGGAGATAGGAGACTCCGAGATAGGAGACAGGGATCAGCTTGGGGATTGGGTGTGAGGGAATAGGAAAATAATTGTTAAAAAATTTCGGTTCTCGATTCGGTACAGATTGCCTGTAATTTTTGGTCCCAAGTATCGAGGGGAAGGGTATCGAGATAGGCAAAGTCAAAGACAATCCCGATCGAGGGGATAGCTTGCCATTCGGGGGAATGTAGGAGACGATCAAAATAACCCCCCCCGTAACCTAAGCGATAACCTTGGCGATCGCAAGCGACGGCGGGAATTAACAGTAAGTCCACTTCGGCAGGTAAAATGAGAGGTGCGATCGCTGTTGGTTCGTAGATGCCATAACGATTTAATTCTAGGGGATCGTCGGCAGTCCAACAGTGCCAAGTCAGGCTATCTCCGTCACAACGGGGAAAACCCCAGCGATGGTGTTGGCAAAATAAGGAACTTAAATCTGGCTCTTGACGATAACTGAAGTAAGCGAGAATGGTTTTAGCGTGGTGAAAGAGGGGTAAAGATTGTAAATTTTTGCAAAGTTGCTGACTATTTTCTTGCCAAATATGCTTAGGAAGCGCTCGTCTTTGGGTAATTAGTTGTTTGCGTAATTGGGCTTTTTTGGTAGCAGAATCCATAAAATAGAGATAAATATTTCTGTAGTCACAAGATGCTAAATCTATTTAACTCGCTTTTTGGGCGTTATAACGAGAATATCAAGGCCAATGTGGAAATTTACCTTAAATGTCGGCTTGAAGGAACTCTCGGTTTTACCTCGGAGATGAAAGGTTCCGTCAATATAAAACAGCACTTCGACACATTTCGACACATTTCGACAGGCTCAATGTAAAGGCTCAGTGACACGAAGCACAGCTAAAAATAAATGTCTAATCTCAAGAGCAAAATCTCGAATAACTTCTGAAATTGTTAATTTCATTCTAGATGCGTATTTTGAAGTGCGCTTGCTCATATTCGGAGTCATGAGCATCGGCAGTCTTTTTTCTTTTAAGGGTCTTGACATACTTACGAAAAATAGCTACTATGTGAGCATAGCGGATAGGGTAATCAACCGCTCTAAAAACCCATGTAGTCTAATCACTACAACCTCTGCACCTTGACAATCAAAGATATAGGGTTCTACTCAATAGTTCTAGTTTCTCACCTGTGAGTAGGTAAAATCTTTGTAGGAACTAGACAAAGCAGTATTTGAAGCTAACGTTTCAATTAAAGCAAATTTTGTAGAAATACAACTATCGTGGGGCGCACGAAAAGTAACGCTTGGGGAAAGAACCACCTCTGTTTTAGATAACGCAAGGAATCTAAAGTAAGTGGACTTGTTGAACCAAGAATCCCTCGCTTTTAGCGATGGGAGCGTCAAACTTGGGCAACTTGTCCCTACTGTATTCGGGCTAAATGGTTGCTGGGTTGGAAAGGGGTAAAATACACCGAATACAAGATTGATGGGGATGAAAGCGCTCGTCAAGCCATGGCCGAACGGTCCAACGGTAAACGCAGTGTACCACAGATTTTTATTAATAATGAACATATCGGTGGTTGTGATGATTTGTATGCTTTGGATGGTCAGAAAAAATTAGATAATTTACTGGCTAAATGTGGGACTATCTAAAGTCTATTGATGAAAAAGCCTATGAGAAACATCGGCAATGGATGCAGTTAGCTTTAAATTTAGCGGCAACTGCGGGAAACCGGGGTGATGTACCTGTGGGAGCGGTTATCGTGGATAAAGAGGGACATTTAATCGCTCAAGGGGCTAATTGCAAGGAAAAACACCATGATCCCACCGCTCACGCCGAAATTCTGGCGATTCGTGCCGCTAGTCAAGTGTTAGGCAATTGGCACTTAAATGATTGTACCCTCTACGTCACCCTCGAACCCTGTCCCATGTGTGCCGGGGCAATCATTCAGGCTAGATTAGGATTATTAGTGTACGGTGCTGACGATCCCAAAACAGGAGTTATCCGCACTGTGGCTAATTTTATAGATAGTCCTTTTTCTAACCATCGTTTACCGGTAATCGCGGGAATTTTAGCTAAGGAATCGGGGGAATTATTACAAACATGGTTTGAGAAAAAAAGAAATGTTTAAAGGAGTCAGGGAGATAGGAGTCAATATCAAATTAGGTTACACTTCATCTTAATAAGAAGAGCCGTAAGGAAAATTCACGATGAATAATTGGGAAAGTCCTATCCACCCTGGTGAAATTTTGGCTGATGAATTAGAGGAAATTAATCTTAATGTTTCTCAGCTTGCCAAAAGAGTTAATATCTCTGAGAATGAACTTGAGCAAATTCTCAAGGGACAAGGAAATATCACGGGAGATATTGCTTTAAAATTAGGGCGTTTTTTTAATACAGGGGCAGAAATTTGGATGAATTTACAAAAAGCCTATGAGTTAGATCTAGCGAGGGAAAAGTTAGGAAATACCCTCGAAGAAATTATTCCTTATCAATCCCTGTCTTCAGGATAAATTCTCTTGAATTCTATAATTATTCATTTGACATACTGGCTGCATCTCACATTTGCAGAAATAGCGACAATCAGCAATTATCAGTCATCCCCAAACTGATACAAATGTATGAATAACCGCGTGTGGGAGTTAATCATACTATTAAAAACGGATTTGGTATTACCGTTAACAGTGGACTAGCTGATCACCACCAGTTGCATTAACCCGATACTTTTGCCAAAATGGAGTAAATATAGTAGCGGGGGGATGGTCAATGACAGCACAGGAAGTATTAGAGTTAATTCAACGGGCAAAGGACGAAGGAGCGGGGAGGTTGGATCTGTCCAACAAAAACTTAACAGAAATTCCCCCCGAAATCGCTCAACTCACCCGCCTGAGAGACCTCTATCTCTACAGTAACCAAATCAGGGAGATTCCAGAAGCGCTCGCTCGACTCACCCGCCTGGGAGACCTCTACCTCAGAAATAACCAAATCAGCGAGATTCCAGAAGCGCTCGCTCAACTCACCTCCCTGCGATTCCTCCACCTCAGCAATAACCAAATCAGCGAGATTCCAGAAGCGCTCGCTCAACTTCCCTTCCTGCAAAGCATCCACCTCAGCAATAACCAAATCAGGGAGATTCCAGAAGCGCTCGCTCAACTTCCCTTCCTGGGACGCCTCGACCTCAGCAATAACCCAGGAGACCTGCGTAGGAATAATATCCCAGCCAGACAGTCGCTCTGTAGAAGAATCAGACAAGCCATAAATGGTACATTATCAAAGCGCAAGTCCCCAGCGAGAAACCAACAACGATGACACCCCCCAAGAAACCCCCGAATCGGAGCAGTAAAGATTTGCTTACCACAGAAAGGTAACTTAGGCGAAAAAGTTTACAAATATTTAATATTAATCTCTCTTTTTATCAAACTGGGAAAACTCTTGGCCTTTTCCCTTTCTCAACCTCTTATACTAAATCCGGTTATTAAAAACTGATTATTTATTCTCCCTTTTGCCTCTTGCCTCTTGCATGAGTGCCTGTCCTCATATGTAGCCTATACTCAACGGATTTAGTATTATATGCTATTCACAACTAATCTAATCAGTGTGGCCAAGGGAATAATTTCTCTTTGACAAAATCCCGGTAACATTCTGTCTGTATATGATATTGAAGATGGCTTAAAAGAGAGTTGGTTACAGCGATTATCTTGGCAATATGTTAAAAGGGATCGAGCTACCGCTCAAATAATTGCCCAAAGATATCTGGCCGCTAGTCCCTGTTTAGAAACCCTGCTAAAACTCCCAGAAGATTCCCTGGGTTATCATTATGCTACTCACCTAATTAGTCTCAATTTTGATCCTAATTTTTATCGGTCTATTCAGGTCAATTCCGATACAGATTATCGGCTGCTTCGCTTACGGCAAACTCACGATATCTGGCATATAGTAACGGGTTTTGGTGTCGATGTGACGGGAGAATTGCAACTGAAAGCTTTTGAATTAAGTCAAACTCGTCGCCCTCTAGCTATTGTCCTACTTTTAGGGGGATTATTCGGAG
>NZ_JAPZSZ010000224.1:0-3234 GCF_027532095.1 Microcystis sp. LE19-195.1E | reverse complement strand
TTTGAAAAAAATTTTTTAATTTTTCAATTTATCGCCGTGTTTTTTTATATATTTTTTTAAAATTTTTTTATTTTGTTTTTGGGCCAAATTTTTTTTGGGGGGTTTGGGGGTGGGGGTTTGGGGGTTGGGGGTTTGGGGTTTGGGGTTTGGGGTAGGGTTGATTCATGAATCAACCCTACTATGAATCAACCCTAGGGTTTGGGGTTTGACATCCTCGCCGCCGTAAAACGGACGGCGATTCCTCACCACGCCACTTTTTTAGGGTGGTCGCGTCAACGGGGTTGACGCAGATAGCGAAAAACGCTTAATTGCTTAAGTCTGACACTTTCGACCCGTCCGTTTTGAGTGTCCGAATGCCCTCCGTCCACTTTGAACAAGTCGAAAAAATCTCATGTTCAACCTTATTTCCTAGAAAGTTTTACTCGTTCAAGGCCGAATTTGAATTCTTTTCTGAACAAAACTCCCTACTATCTGTTGTCAAGGTTCAGTTTTTAGCTTGGTTATCGCTTTTTCCATTGTAGCTTAAAGCCGTCCTAAAAGGACGGGGTTTTAACCCAAATTTTCGATAAGGAGAAAAATCTATGGATAATAGCCGACAAAACTGGTACATTGTCCAGGAAAATACCGGAATTTGTCAGATTATAGCCCTAGAAAACGGAAAAACCCCAGTCAATGGTCAATACTGGGGTCCTTTGCCGAGCGGGGAGAAGCGATCGCCCGTCGGGTGGGTTTAATTCGAGCGGGCAAATGTCAACCTATTGTTTAGCGGTATTGGTGGGCGTTTTTTTGCCTTCAGTGATTTCTTTTTCCAAGATTTCAAAAGCCTTCTTGAATTGAGGATCCTGGAAGGTTCCCACCCGATCCCGTTCCTGTTGAAGATTTTTGCGCTCTTCCTCGCTCAGTTCCGACTCCACATCAGGATGAATACCATCTTTATTGATGTCGCGTCCTTTGGGGGTGAGATACTTAGCAATTGTCACCGCTAATCCCGAACCGTCACTGAGATTGCGTACCGATTGCACTAATCCCTTACCAAAGGTTTTCGTACCGACAATAACCGCCCGATCATGATCCTGTAAAGCTCCGGAGAGAATTTCACTGGCACTGGCGGAACCACCATCGACGAGGACAACCAGCGGTTTATTAGTCAAAGCTTGATTGTTGGCCCGTTGACGTTCCGTCACCCCTTTGCGATCGACCGTAGAGACAATTAAACCATCAGGTATCCACATCCGAGCGATTTCGATGCTGGCGTAGAGTAAACCGCCGGGGTTAGAACGCAGATCGAGAATATAACCTTTCACCTCTTCGGTTTCCAATTCGCGAATCGCTTGACTCATATCGCCACTAGCTTGGGCGCTAAATTGATTAAGACGGATATAACCGATTTTACCGATCGGGGTGTTTTCCGTGTGGGCGCGCACCGGGTGAATTTCAATTTTGGCCCGGGTAAGAGTCAATTCTTTCTTCTCCTCACCCCGTTGAATCGTGATCTTAACGCTTGTCCCCACTTTGCCGCGGATCATGCTCACCGCTTGCTCCAGTTCCATACCTTCGGTAGATTTACCATCGATAGCGATAATCACATCTTTAGGCAGCACACCAGCTTTAGAAGCGGGAGTGTCTTCAATGGGTGAAACCACGACTAACTGCTTAGTTTTCTCATCTTTGGTCAGTTGAATCCCTACCCCGGTCAATTCTCCCGATGTATCGATCTTCATATTGTTAAACTCTTTGGGATCCATAAAACGGGTATAGGGATCATTGAGAGTTTTCAACATCTCGCGGATAGCGGTGTATGCTTCCTCTTGATTTTTGTAGGAACGATTTAAATACTGATTGCGGATGGCGTTCCAGTCCGATTGATTAAAAGTGCCATCTAAATAAGTGCGGTTGATGATCTGCCAAACCTCATCAACGGTTTCCTTGGGACTTTCCTGAAAAAAAGCTTGACTTTGGGAGAGACGGAATCCCGCCCCCGTGACGGCGACGGTAGACAGGACCACTGCTGTAGCACCGAGAACAAGTCCGCGTTTGTTGATAACCATAGGTAATTTTCGGATAAATTAGGCTGTTCTTGCCAGAACGCTCTTTCTGGCTGACCGTCGAAATATCTTGGCAAAAAGGAGCGTTTAGGTTTCCTGGAGACAGACAAAAGAACGCCTGTAGACTACTACTGTTATAACATTTATTATCTCTTTCTTTGTCAAACTGGTTATTTGAGTAGCGATCGAGTTGCCAGCAGCCCACCTCGCGACGTAAGATAACAGCAAAACTGTCCCGGATTTTCCCTGTCACTAACCCCGCCCTAAAAGGGACGGGGCTTGCCTAGACCAATTTAGGCGACGCAAGTAGAGACTACCGCATCGAGACACCATCTGGCACAGACCTCCGAATACTTCCCTAGTTCGGATTTCCTCTCAGCTTTATTGGTAAAGCGTTGTTAGACAAGACATCTTGATTGTGTTGCGGTAAGGGACTTTAACTTTACTCTTAAGGATTATCTCCATGGCAAGAGTTCCTGTTATCTCAAAAGACGGAAAACCGTTGATGCCCACCAAATCCAGTCGGGCCAGACGGTGGATTAAAGAAGGAAAAGCTATCGGTAAATTCAACGACTTAGGTATTTTCTATGTCCAGCTAACCGATGAACCCTCTAACAACAAAACCCAACCGATTGCTATTGGTATTGACCCGGGTAAATTATTCTCTGGAATTGGCGTTCAATCCTCTCTTTTTACTCTTTGGAAGGCTCACTTAGAATTTCCTTTTAAACGAGTAAGAGAACGACTGGACAATCGCTGCTTAATGCGAAGAGGACGTAGAGGAAGACGGATTAACCGCCAACTTCCTTTTAATCTAAGAGCGCATCGACAAAAACGATTCTCAAATAGAAAACAAGGAAAATTAGCTCCCTCAATCAGAGCTAATCGTCAACTTGAACTTCGAGTCGTTTCCGAACTAACCAAAATCTATCCAATTACCGATATTTACTTTGAGTACATCAAAGCCGATATTGATTTAACTTCCGGTAGAAAAGGAGCTAAGTCTGGAAAAGGTTTTTCGTCGGTTATGGTTGGACAAAAATGGGCTATTGAGCAACTGTCTCAATTGGCAACAGTCCATACTCGCTTTGGTTGGCAAACCTCTAATCTCAGAAAACATTTGCGACTAGAAAAGTCTAAAAATAAAGCAGAACAATCACCCGAAAGTCATGCTAACGATGGAATTGCT
>NZ_JAPZSZ010000078.1:0-4168 GCF_027532095.1 Microcystis sp. LE19-195.1E | reverse complement strand
AATCAACCGAATTAATCGCTTTAATCCTTTTTTGTTGTAGTTAAGTCCTGAACCTAAGTCGTCTATAATTTCAACTTGCCAACCGTTTTGAGCGCAAAACAATTCGACAACTTCTTTTTGACGTTCTAAATCTTTCTTTTGGTCATGACTAGAAACACGGCAATAGCCAACAGTATAAGAGAGATTCTCTTTTAAACCAAGCAACTGAGAAATTGTATAACGACGATGCCCATTAGCAGTCCGTTCTGGAATTAGTTTACCTTCAGACTCCCAACGCCTTAACGTCGATACGCTTACACCTTTCAATTTAGCTGCTTCCGCTCTGGTTAACTTACTCATAGAACGATTATAGCATAAGTCATGAGTAATTTTGGATAATATTAGTTAGGTTTTTGGCTTCTGTATTTAACCCCCAATCCCTGGGATCATTGCCCTTAAAAAGGGATACAGTGGACTCTGTATCCCCTTTAATCACCTGAGATTGCCTTTAACCTAGCGGGTGGAATAAGAGATCGGGATAAAAGCGATTAAATTCGATTAAAATCCCGGCGGTGAAAGTCAGCAGCGCCATAATTAACACGGGTGCGGACGAGAGAAATTTAGTAAGTCCTTCCATCTGAGTTCTCCTAGGGAATAAAAAGTCAAGGGTTTGACACAAAAATTAACGAGGGGAAACGGTAATTTCCGAATCCTTAACGGTTAATTTACCGGAAGTGGCTTCTTGTAAAGCCGCCAACGGCCAGAGGAACCCCGTTAACATTTTGCTCAAAGCGAGGGGAACATCGATGATGATTTCCTTCATTTCGGCATCTTTGCTGTCGCGCACGGCGATTAAATAGGCCCGACCAACCCAACCGATCCAACCGGCAATGTACAGGAATAGGATGCTAGGGATAAAGAAATCGCCCATGTGATCCCAACGACCATCAACAATTAGGTGAGGATAGCCTTCGGGTCCACAGAGAGCTTGGGAGTAGGTTTGAGCGCGTTTGGCTCCCGATTCGGGGTCAGGAGTGGTGTTGCGGAAACTCTTCGCTTTTTGTAGGAAAGCGGGATTTTCGCTACAAGGGGTCAGATTAGACAAATCAGCCGACGCTGGAGCGGCAAAGGTGAACCAGAGAGATAGCACCAGGGCCAGAGCGAACAATTTTCGCATAAATTGTTTCCTTTTGTTACGAAATATGAAGTTCTTTGTTCAAAAAGCGAACAATTTGATCGTACACGGAAAAAATCTTACTCCGATGAGGGGTACGAGTAAAGTTTCTATTACAAAACTATACGCAACGCTTCAGACCCCCGTGATATGAACCACCACTTGCCTTTGGTGACGACTCTGACGATGTTCCCAGAGATAGATACCTTGCCAGATCCCTAAAACTAATTTACCCCTAGCGATCGGGATTTGTTCCGATGTCTGGGTTAGGACTGAGCGAATGTGAGCGGGCATATCGTCTGGCCCTTCGGTAGAGTGATAGTAGAGACTGCTATCTTCCGGCACTAACTTGGCGAAGAAATTGGCCAAATCGGTGAGAACATCGGGATCGGCATTTTCTTGGATCAGCAAGGAAGCGGAGGTGTGACAGACAAATATACTGCATAATCCCGTCGTTATGCCCGATTCGGCTACGATCGCCTCTATGGGGGCAGTCAGACGATGGAAATTCTTGGGACTGGTGGCAATTGTCAGGGATTTTTGATATTGACGCATGGAAACCGAATCAGAGAGAAATGGGTGTAGGGGGGATTGTCCTGGAGAGCAAAGGTTGTCCCGCTTGCAAGAGATCGTGAAGGTCCACCACTGCCCCGATAACAGCGATCGCAGGGGCTTCAAAGCCGGTGGCTTCGATCTTGTCCATAATCGTAGTGAAAGTACCGATTAACTGCTGTTGCTGCGGTGTTGTTCCCCAGCGAATCAGGGCGATCGGTGTTTCTGGACTTCTGCCGGCCTTGGTTAACTCGCCGATAATATAGGGTAAATTATGCACACCCATGTAAACAACAATTGTTTCCGCACCATGGGCGATCGCTGACCAGTTAACTTGAGGACGATATTTACCCGCCATCTCGTGGCCGGTGACGAAGGTAACGGAAGAACTATAATTGCGATGGGTGAGGGGAATACCGGCGTAGGCAGGCACGGCAATTCCTGAAGTGATCCCCGGCACGATCTCGACGCTAATTCCGGCCGCAATCAGATCGAGCATTTCTTCACCCCCGCGACCGAAAACAAAGGGATCGCCCCCCTTGAGACGAACAACCACAGCATTAGTCTGGGCCTTCTCGATCAGTAAAGCGGTGATTTCCTCCTGTACTAGAGAATGACGACCGCGACGCTTACCCGCATGGATTTGTTCGGCCCGGTGGTTAATCATGGCTAGAATCGAGGGGCTAACTAGGGCATCATAGAGGACAACATCGGCATTTTCTAGGAGAACTTTCGCTTTTAAGGTCAACAAACCGGGATCTCCGGGACCCGCACCGACGAGATAGACCTTACCGCAACTTTCTGATTGATTCATAGATACTGGGGAGAAAATTCTTGCTTCGATCGAATGCGCTTGATCCCTACTGTATTGTGACTGGGGCAAAATTTGGTATTTTTAGCTACAGTTACTCGGCGATCATGCGCTTTCTTCATGAAGAATTATGATCTTAACATTACTTAACCCTTAATCTAGCGATCGCTCTGATACCAAATCCCGTTTAACAGGTATGGAGGAGTGGAAAGTAGGGAAAAGGGAGCGGGTTTTTCCAGTGGGATTGGGAGTGAATCATGCTATTAAAAACCGATTCAGTATAACGGCTCAAATCAGCGGCGGCAGCAGACCTCTAACTCAGCACCAATATCTCCTGACCTTCCGCTGAATTTGAATTGTTAGGTGTCTTGCATACGCTTCAAAATCTCATCTAGTGTTAAGTCTTTGAATAGACTTTCGCGTTCTTCTGTATAGTTTCCATACCCAGTTGAAAACTGATTTAGAAAACGTACTGTACTTGCAATGCCAATTTCTTTAGATAGGACTTGGATTGCTTGTTGCGTAATTTCGTGCAAGGACTTTGTTTGACTGCTCATTGCGATAGCTCCGTAATCAGTTCAAGAGGAGAAACAACTTTGGTTTGCAAAGTATCAACTTCCTTAGCTCGTCTCAAAAATCTGTCGTCGCATGTGCAGAAATAATCTGCTTCTGCCTCAACTGAAAAAGCCAAATGCAATGCATCAAGTGGTTTGATACCTGAGTTGACAAATACTTGCGCTCGTTCTTCAATTTGCTTATTTGGTTGGAGAAATAAGTCTGCCTTCGATAACGCTTCTAAAATATATGCTTTCCTTGGAGAAGGCGTAATTTGTTCAGCTTCAAACATTAAGGCTTGTGAAGAAACTAACTCAAATTGCCCAGCTTCCCACAATGCGATGACATTGAGAATAGCCTCAGCTTCAACAGCAACTCGAATTTGCGTCTTGGTATCAAGTGGGCGTTGCAAGCTGCACATATCAAAATAAATCCTCATAATACAAAATTGCCACACCCCTCAAGCCAAAAGTTTTACCCTATAGAATTACCATTATATAGTCTCTAGTTACATGCCCCCATAGCTTTACAGAGTTCTTCAATCATAAGCTCTACAGCAGCTGCTCCACCACCAACAACACTTGATAAAATTCCCACCACTACTGCCTCTGAAAGACCAGTAGCCGCAGCAATCACAGCAACTTCTGGAATAAGGGCAAGTCCGCCAGTGGCAACTGCCGCCGCAATTGCAGCAGCAATGACTGCGCCCAAACCTACGTTTAGCCCAATTTTACAAGACCAACATTGGCAGCATCCCCTAGAGAGGCTGCAAGTTCAGGATGCTCAAATGCTAAGTTCGTTCTTGCCATAAGATAGCGGGTGCTTTCAGATGTAATCATGCTTAAGTCCCCAGTAAATTTGTTCAATTCTTGACATCCTCGCCGCCGTAAAACGGACGGTGATTCCCAAACCTCACGATTTAGGTTTCTGCTTCTTTCCCTTGCGGGGTTCCGCACCTGCCTTAACAGATTTACTCTATTCTGGTCTTATAGTCGCTCTACAGACTGACACCGCAAGCCCTGCGGCCAAAATATTTTTACTGGCGTTAATATCTCGGTCATGGTGAGTCCCACAGTCTGGACAGTCCCATTCTCGAA
>NZ_JAPZSZ010000157.1:0-1503 GCF_027532095.1 Microcystis sp. LE19-195.1E | reverse complement strand
CAGCAAAAAAGGCTCAAACCATTACGGGACAAAGGGTTAACCTCGATTTATGATTTTCCTTGATATATCTGGGTTTCAGCGATTTTGGGCTTCTCGAAGTAAATCCCAAGCGGGGATTGGAGTTGAGGCTTTTCTCGATTTATTTTTTGTCTAAGTCCCAGTAATCGGAACAGGTGCTTTTGAATTAGCAAAAGATAGCCTCACAGCTTCCGAGCAACTTTTAGCCCGATTTCCAGATGCTCAAAGTAGTTCAAGGCTGACCGATGAAATAACTGATAACTGAGAAAACGGTAGCAATTTCTACCAAAAGTCAGAATAAAATTCGTTATTGTCATAAAGTCATGACGGAATGTAATTAAAACGAGAAAGAATGCGGATCGAGCAATTGCAAGCCTTTTTAGCCGTAGCCGATACGGGCAATTTTGGTCAAGCCGCGCGCCAGTGTGGAGTCACCCAATCGACTATCAGCCGCCAGATTCAATCCCTAGAAACCGATTTGGGCTTACCTCTTTTTCATCGTACCGCCCAAGCGAAGTTAACCATTGCCGGGGAGAAATTACTGCCCCGGGCGAAACGGATTTGTCAAGAATGGACGAATATTCACGAGGAAATCACGGACCTACAGGCAGGAAAACAGCCAGAATTGTGCGTTGCGGCGATTCATTCCGTGTGCGCCCACTATTTACCGCCGATTTTGCCGAAATTTTGTGCTGAATACCCAGAAGTTCAGTTAAGAGTTACAGCCCTAGGCAGCGATCGCGCCTTAAAAGTGCTGCGGGATGGTTTAGTAGATGTGGCGTTGGTAATGAATAATCGTTTTCTCACCTCTAGCCCGGAGATGGTGGTCGAGGTATTATACCAAGAAGCGATCGAAATTCTCATGGCCGCTAATCATCCCCTCGCCCAATACAAAGAAGTGCCATGGTCAGAATTAATCCCCTATCCGCAAGTGGTTTTCAAAGACGGCTACGGAATGCAAAGATTAGTACAAGAATGGTTTTCCCGTCAGGATGCCCACCTGAAAACTGTCATGGAATTAAACACCCTCGATGCTTTTCGCGGTGTGGTGCGTCAGGGTAATATTATCGCTCTTCTGCCCCAATCCGCCCTGATGGAAGCCCGTAGCGATGCCACCCTCGCCATTCGTCCTCTTGCTTCCCCTAGTAGCGAAAATCCCCATCTTAACAATGGTAAATTTAGTCATCGTCTCACCCGTCAGGTAGTCCTTGTCACCACTAGCGATCGCCTACAGATACCACCGATAGCTCATTTTTGTCAATTAGTGCGGCAAATGAATCAAAGTGTGGTTAAAAGCTTAGAAAACCACCCCGTCCAGCCTTAGCAATCCCCATCAATCCTATTTAGGGTTTGCTGAAAAAGCTTTTCCTAGGAGCAGGGTGTGGGGTGTGGGGTGTGGGGTGTGGGGTTTTACCGATTTTCAGGTGGTCAATTACCTAATTTTCAGGGAAAAAGTCCCGGAATTTTCCCCCCAATCACTCCAAA
>NZ_JAPZSZ010000100.1:0-1626 GCF_027532095.1 Microcystis sp. LE19-195.1E | reverse complement strand
CTCTGCTCTTTCTTCTTCTTTAAGAGCTTTTTGTAAGTTTTTCTTTTCTTCTAAGTCTAGGAAATCTTTGGCTGGCATAAGTAGGATTTTTCTAAAATTACTATTTCTATTTTAGGTGGTTTAAGTGCGTTTTAGCTTATTATCAAAATTAGCCACAGCAAGAGGATTTAATGGCGAGACTTGTGGCCATAGTTTAGGACAATGATTAGACTTAGAGAAAGCCTTAGATTTATGAAAGGTTTCCCCGATTTGTACCCAGTAAGAGGACATCAGAAATTCTCTTAATCCCTCCTAAAGCAGAGGTTATCACGTTTTGTCAAAGGGGAAGTCCAGTCATAAAATGATCAAATTCTAACTGCGCCACCGTAAAATTTGTGCTTTAATGGGGTTGACAAAATCCCGTTTTTCTGCTTGAGATTTTTCGTATTCTTGCTTGAGGCGATAATACCATTTGGCCTGGGTATCGGCATCATCAATTAACATCAAAGCTGGATGATAACTAAGTCCTTCCTGTTGTTTAATCACCACATCGCGATCCTGTTTGAGGAATTGTCGAGTTAAATAACGCAAAAGAGGGGTTAAAAATGCCAACCAAGGGATCGTATAGTATAAACTTTGATGGACTTCGCAGTGATTTTCATCGATGGGAGTAATTGCTGTAAAAGCACAGGCCAAATGGCGATCGCCTCGTAGTATTTCTGTACGCACCGAGGGCAATTCAAAAACAATTTCAATCGATACTTTATTACCCAAAATTTTATAAGGTTTCGCACTTACAGGCATATCATAGGGAGCAAGACGAAAACCGAGGGGAACAGGTTCGTATTGTTTTTCTTTGACCCGAAATTGGCGCGGACCGCTGCGCCACCACCAAGAAGTATGAACGTAGGGACCGTGGGCCGGATCCATCAATCCCACCACCGCATGGTCAATATTGCAGTCAAAAGTGATAGTTTCGGCTATTTTGGGGGTAAGTTTGCCAAAATCGGCAATAGTCGGCACAGGGGGCAGATTTTCTCGATTAATTTCTCTTTTTGAGTCTGCCGGAATAAACACCCAGATATGACCTTGTATTTCACGACAGGGATAACTGGTGACACAAATTCTGCTAATATCAAGGCGATCGTGTTCAGTTAATGAGGGGATCTCAGAACAAACGCCATCGCTAGTGTTAAATTTCCAGCCATGATAGCAACAGTACACCCCATCCCCTTCAATCCAGCCATGGTGCAGCGGAATGCCACGATGGGGGCAAATGTCCCGCAATGCGAACACTTCTCCATCCTCTCTCCTACCGACAACAATCGGTTCACCTAGCATTTTTTTGGCCATTAGCTGACCGGGTTTCAGTTTATTTGCCGGTGTGGCCACATACCAAAAGTCGCGCAGTAAGCTAGTCATAGGGTTTCTCTGGAGAGCTTCGATCGTTCATCCTATCATCAGAGATGAAGATTTTGACATCCTCGCCGCCGTAAAACGGACGGCGATTCCCAAACCTCACGATTTAGGTTTCTGCTTCTTTCCCGAAGGATTTTTCGCACCTGCCTTAACAGATTTACTCTATTCTGGTCTTATAGTCGCTCTACAGACTGACACCGCAAGCCCTGCGGCCAAAATATTTTTACT
>NZ_JAPZSZ010000065.1:0-7207 GCF_027532095.1 Microcystis sp. LE19-195.1E | reverse complement strand
TCGTTCCTTGCCAACTTTTCAGGAATATATTCTGATCGAACAATCTAGTTATAGTGTGGAACGTTACTATAAACAAAAGGATGATCAATGGTTAATTGATTTCGTCACGGGGGAAAATGCGGTTTTACAATTGGTGTCGGTAGATTGGCAGATTTCTTTTCAAGATTTATATCAAAGAGTAAATTTCGACCTAGCAGAAACCTAAAATTAACAGAAAGGTGAAAAAGAGTCGCTATCAAGAAACTCATCATTTAATTAGCTTGGCAATAAATAGCTAATCTTTTTTGGTATAATAGACGGACTACTATTGTTAAATCTATGGAAGCTCTAGATTTTTCCGATCAACTAAAATGGACCGCAGAAGCAAAAGCAAAACTAAAAAATATTCCCTATTTTGTTCGTTCCCAAGCGCGTCAAAGGATAGAAGAATTAGCTCGTCATGCCGGTTCCGATCGAGTTACCGTGGAAATGGTAGAACAGGCTAGAGTAGAATTCGGACAGTAGATTTTTAGCCGCCAATTTGGGACATAGTACGGGTATAAATGCCGCTTGATGTGCCAGAATCACGCAGTTTAAAGTTGATTTCTGCCTTCAGTTCCATTAATTTCTGGACTTTTTCCCTGATTTCTGCCGGCGAAATTCCCTGACGGAGGGCGGTTTTTAGGTCAATTTGTCCGGTTTCGTTGAGGAGACAGGGACGCAACCAACCATCGGCCGAGAGACGTAGGCGGTTGCAGCGATCGCAAAAACATTCCGACATCTGACTGATAAAGCCAATTGTACCCTTAGCCCCCGGAATTTGAAAAACATCGGCTGGACCATTTCCCCGCACTTGACCCTCATTTAAGCCCCATTTTGCCCGAATTCGCCCCCTTAATTCCTCGTTCGCGATCCAAGCTTTTTCTTGAAATAAATCACCGTTACCGATGGGCATAAACTCGATAAAACGGACGTGCCAACGCTTCTCGATGGTCAAAGCCGCTAAATCCTCCACTTCTGCCTCATTTATCCCCGGAATTACCACCACATTCAATTTTAAGGGGTCAAAACCCACTCTCTGGGCCGCTTGAATACCTGCCCAAGTTTTTTGCCAACGACTCCGGCCGCGATTACCGATAATTTTATCGAAAGTGTCGGGGTCGAGGGAGTCTAAACTGATATTAATCCGTCTTAGTCCGGCTTCATACAACATTTCGGCTAAATTGTCAAGTAAATAGCCATTAGTGGTCAGAGCTAAATCGCTAGTGGCAGATAAAGAGGCGATATCGCGCACAATCTCCACTACTTCGGGATGTAAGAGAGGTTCCCCACCAGTAAGGCGAAATTTGCGGAAACCAAGGGGAATAAAGACATTTTTGACTAAAGTAAGAATTTCCTCCCGGGTGAGTAAATCTTGCGGTCGAACAGATGCCAATTCTGCATCCTCAGGCAGACAATACTGACAGCGAAAGTTACAGCGATCGATTAAACTAATCCTGAGATAGTCGATTTGGTTCATCGAAAATTTTGGGTCTGAAACCCCGTCGTTCTACGACGGCTTTACTGTTAAATATTAGCACATTTACGAAATATATGCTAAAATGTGAGGTATGGAAAAAGCCTATTCGTTTCGATTTTACCCCACACCAGAACAAGAGTCGCTATTGCGGCACACTTTGGGCTGTGTAAGATTAGTTTACAACAAAGCTCTCCACGAACGAACACAAGCTTGGTATGAAAGACAAGAAAGAGTAGGCTACGCTCAAACTTCTTCAATGCTAACCGATTGGAAAAAACAAGAAGAATTAAACTTTCTCAATGAAGTAAGCTGTGTACCTTTACAACAAGGTTTAAGACATTTACAAACAGCTTTCACTAACTTCTTTGCTGGTCGTACTAAGTATCCTAACTTTAAGAAAAAACATCAGGGAGGAAGTGCCGAATTTACTAAATCTGCTTTTAAATTCAAAGACAGACAAATCTATTTAGCTAAATGCACAGAACCTTTACCTATTCGATGGTCAAGACAAATACCAGACGGATGTGAACCAAGTACAGTAACGGTCAGATTACATCCTTCTGGGCGTTGGCATATCTCAATAAGATTTGATGACCCAACGATTAAGCCTTTACCAGTAACAGATAAAGCCATCGGAATTGACTTAGGAATTAGTAGCCTCGTGATTACCAGCGATGGTGACAAAGTATCTAATCCTAAGCATTTTAAGAAACATTATCGGAGACTGCGAAAGGCGCAAAAAAATCTGTCTAGAAAACAGAAAGGGTCAAAAAATCGAGAAAAAGCAAGAATCAAAGTAGCCAAGATTCACGCTCAAATCACCGATAGCAGAAAAGACCATTTACACAAGCTAACCACTCAATTAGTTCGTGAAAACCAAACGATTGTGGTTGAGAATTTAGCCGTCAAGAATATGGTCAAAAACCCGAAATTATCTCAGGCAATATCTGATGTTAGTTGGGGAGAAATTACCCGACAATTAGCCTATAAATGCCGTTGGTACGGCAGAAATTACATCGAAATAGATAGATGGTTTCCTAGCTCTAAAAGGTGTAGTAATTGTGGGTATATTGCTGAGAAAATGCCGTTAAATGTTCGAGAGTGGGACTGTCCAATCTGTGGAACACACCATGACCGAGATATTAACGCCAGTAAAAATATTTTGGCCGCAGGGCTTGCGGTGTCAGTCTGTAGAGCGACCATAAGACCAGAACAGAGTAAATCTGTTAAGGCAGGTGCGAAAAATCCTTCGGGAAAGAAGCAGAAACTCAAATCGTGAGGTTTGGGAATCGCCGTCCGTTTACGGCGGTGAGGATGTCAACGAGTTTATCTATTGTCTCTTTTCTAAGGTGTCTATCGTGTCAAATCATAAAATTCTCGTTATCGATGACAGTAAAGTGATCAGGATGCACGTTCGCGATATGTTACCAGAGGGTAACTTTGAATTTCTCGAAGCTAAAGACGGATTAGAGGGTTATAATCTCATCCGTACCGAAAACCCGAATTTGATTATTTTGGACTTCCTTCTCCCGAAAATGAGCGGTTGGGAGGTGTTTCAGCAAATCCAAACCGAAGATAATCTCAAAAGTATCCCCCTAGTGTTAATGTCGGGACGGAAAGAGGAGGTAGTAGAGAAAATCCCCGAACCTTTCCAGCATTTTGCCTTTATTGAGAAGCCTTTCGACCAAAAACAATTGGTACAAGCGATTAAAGAAGCGAGGGCTAAGGCCAAACAATATTCCCCCAAACCAACAGTTTTTAGCCCGAAACTAGAGGAACTCACCGGGGATTATAGCACCGATATTCAGACTCTCCGGGCCCAAATTGCCCAAATGCAAACAGAAATGGAAACTATGAAGAAACAAATGTCTCAATTAGCGGCTTTTATTAAGAAAAAACTGGCCTAGAACTATTCAGCCCGATTTTTGATGACTTGGGCAAGCAGTTATCCTTATCCGGCGGTGCCAATCTCTGGCTAATCTCCTATCCCTTTTAAACAGGATTTAGGATAATATGAAGTAGTCTTTATTTGGTGAGTGACTAATACTAAATCCGTTGAGTATAGGCTACTTATAAGGATAGGCACTCATGCAAGAGGCACTCATGCAAAAGGAGGAATAGATAATCAGTCTTTAATAACTGGATTTAGTATAAGTTATTAGTTAACTGATAACTAATTATGATACTAAATCCGTTGAGTATAGGCTACTTATAAGGATAGGCACTCATGCAAGAGGCACTCATGCAAAAAGAGGAATAGATAATCAGTCTTTAATAACTGGATTTAGTATGAATTGGCAAGAAATAGCAGGTAATTGGGTTTTTCTCCCCCGTCGTCCCCGGGGTATCATTCACTTTTTAGGGGGGGCATTTGTGGCGGCGGCCCCGAATATTACCTATCGTTGGTTATTAGAGAGTCTTGGGAATTCAGGATACGCTATTGTTGCTACTCCCTTTGTTAATACCCTCGATCACAAATCGATCGCCCGCACAGTTTTAAACCGTTTTGATAATATTATTGAACGTCTGCGCTGGAATCATAGTCTGCCCCAAGGTTATCTCCCCATCTACGGATTGGGTCACAGTATGGGGTGTAAACTACATTTATTAATCGGTAGTCTCTACGAAGTGGAACGGGCGGGAAATATCCTCATTTCCTTTAATAATTATCCCATTCGTCGAGCTATTCCCTTTATCGAACCTTTGCAAATTGACACCACTTTTAACCTCGAATTTACCCCGTCCCCCGAAGAAACAAACGAGTTAATTTTCCAAGATTATGCCATTCGTCGCAATCTTTTAATCCGTTTTCAAGACGACACGATCGATCAATCTTTGGTATTAAATCCCCTGCTAAAAAAACGCTTTAATGATTTAATTGCCCTGCGAACTCTCCCGGGCAATCATCTCACTCCCTTGAGTCAAGATGTCAGTTGGCAAACCGGAGAAGTATTTACTCCCCTCGATGCGATCGGCCAATGGTTAAAACAGGGACTTGCCCGGGATAATTCCCGTCTCAAAGATGAGATTCTCCACTGGTTAAATCCCGTCCTTCCGGCCTCTCGTTAGCTTTCCTCTAGATTAATCCCCATTGCCCGTAATTGCGCCTCTATGCGGGCTAATTTTGCCTCAGCCAATTCGGCCCGTTGACGTTCCTGTTGGGCTTGCTGTTCGGCTAATTCAGCCTTTTGCTTGATTTCTAGGGTGGTCAAAAACCGCGAGCCATCGGGATAAAAAATAGCTAACTGGGGACTCTCCAGTTGAAAACGGATCTGTAGAAGCGGACTCTGCCAATTATCGATCGCAGGAATCATCTCCAAGTGATCACCCCTTCGCCACCAACCCTGTAGATAATTAGCATCGGGATCGTAGAGATAATATTCTTCTACGCCAAAACGCTGATAAAATTGCCATTTTCGGCGCATTTCCGCTTTATTGTTGCCTGGAGAGAGAATTTCAAAGACCACCTGCGGCGCAATCTGGTTCTCTAACCATTGCTTATAGGAACCTCGATCGCCCTTGGGTCTGCCACACACCACCATAGCATCTGGCGCTTGACAGGTTTTATTATCCCCCTCGACCGGATACCACAACAGATCGCCGGCGATAAACACATTGTCATTCTCTGCGAATAAACATTCGAGATTTTCCTTGATCGTCACGATCCAGCGAAACTGTTTGGTATTATCGGCCATCGGTTTACCGTCACTATCGGGATAGATAATCTCCGACTCAGAGAAAGATATCGCTTTTACCATCGTTCTACTCCCTAGTGTACTAACTATTTAGTATAGCATTAAATTCCCTGACGAAAGAGGGCAAAAGCCGAAGTATAACCGTGTAAAAAAGTGCGACCGCCCACTGGCCCGATTTCTCCATTGCCAAAGAAGCCAGCGAGGGGAACATTGGCGAAATAACGCTGAAAAAGACCCGAATCAAAGTCCGGTTTTTCGTAGAGATTTTCCCCGCGACCGAGACAGGAAAAGATCAAAGCTCCTAGTATATCTGAACTAGCGGGTTTTTCTTGGGGAAAAGCTTGCAAAAGTAATTCTAAATCTAGGGCGGAAGTCTCGGCATCGCGCAGGTGAAATTGTACCCGCTGCCCCGGACGAACTCGATCGCCAATTGCGATCGCACCTTGGCGAGGATCTACTCCCAAAACATTGCGAATTAAGAAATCTCCGGGCCGCAACTGCATTTTAAACTCATCCCTAGCAATACCGATAAAAAGGGAGTGTTGCGCTAATTCTCGGTCTTTTTCCCTCAAGGAGGGGATTAAAGCCCGCAGTAGATTTAAAGGTGGTTGCGGGGTCCCATCGGCCCCTTTACCGGTCATGGAGATGATAATATTGCGTTCTCCCTCACTCACCTGATAAATCGGTCCGATGGGACGACAACCCTGGGCGACGATAGTTTCGACGATAATTTTGCCAGAAAGGGCGATTCCTACGGTTCCCTGACGATAGAGATAGGTATTACGGGGTTTTTGTTGATCGTGGTAGAATAGACCCCCAGAACGTTCAATCATGCCACCACTGACTAAACCGCCGATTTTGGCCGAACTGGGGTAGGCAAAATCTAAACCCTCTAACAGATCATTGATGCGACTGGAAAAAGGATCGGCTAAAAGGATAAATTGGGGATTTTTGGCCGCTTCTACCCCTAATAATTCTGTCCAACTAGAGGGGGAACTGTCGAGATCGGGCATTTCCGCCGCTTCGATATAGAAAGGCTGTACTTCCACATTGGGCAAATGGGCGACGGTGAGACTTAAAGCCGGACTCGCTTCGATTTCTCGCGCTTTTTCCCTGTCATCCATGCCGACAATCCCCGCCCCACCGCAGCCGATCAGGACAGGAACGGGGAGTTTATCCAAGATTAAGGGAACTAAACGGGGATAGTCGCTGGCATAGGCAGAAGAAATAAAAATTATGGCTAAATCTGCCGATCCAACTAATTTATCTTCCACTTTTTCCACTACCTCCGTCACCGCCGCTTCTAGGGAGGGACGGGTTGATAGGGCATTAATCCACTCGATGCGATCGCTCATGTTTCTTGACCCCAAATTTGGTCTAAATGTTGACGCTCCCCGCTCTAAAGAGACGGGGATTCTTGGTTCACAGAGATTACTTGCTTAGACAGAATTGCTTCTGAAAAAGTAGAGGTATTCTCTCCCCAAGCGTTTATTGGATCGAGCCCAAAGGTTCCGGTATGCCCTACCGTACTTAGTCCCCTTTTAAGGATGTTGATTGCGGCGTTTTCATCCCTATCCAAAACACATCCACATTTGCACTGATGGGTTCTAGTCGATAAAGATTTTTTGACAGTTTCACCACAGTTTGAACAGTTTTGGCTTGTATAATTCGGTGAGACAGCAATCGTTATCTTGCCGAATTTAACCCCAAAATACTCTATCCATTCCCGAAACTGATACCAGGCCGCATCATTTATCGATTTAGCTAGACAATGATTCTTGACTAAGTTCTTAACTCTTAAATCCTCGTAGGCTATCACATCATTAGAGTGAACTACGCACCTTGCTAATTTCACAGCAAAGTCTTGACGTTGCCTACTTAGGGCTTGCTGAAAAAGTCATTGAAAAGTACAGGTCTCTTAATCAATGATTTCACTTAGCTACAAGCATAAGCTTTAGTTGTTGATTAATTTTTAAGTTATAACTTATCCTAATCATTGACCGAGAAAAAGTGC
>NZ_JAPZSZ010000074.1:0-4286 GCF_027532095.1 Microcystis sp. LE19-195.1E | reverse complement strand
TCTGCTCTTTCTTCTTCTTTAAGAGCTTTTTGTAAGTTTTTCTTTTCTTCTAAGTCTAGGAAATCTTTGGCTGGCATAAGTAGGATTTTTCTAAAATTACTATTTCTATTTTAGGTGGTTTAAGTGCGTTTTAGCTTAATGCCATCGTTATTTCCATCGATTGGTTTGAGGCTAAAGAGGATGTCGTTTTCCCATGTCATCAGTCCATCAAGGTCAATCTTCGCATCAGTGATATTTAAACCGGGAAAGAGAGGAGTGATTGCAGTGGCGATATCCGCTTTAAGGAAGAGACAATCCCCATTACTCTTGAATACACTGCATCCCAGAGGATCGCCGAAAAGGGAGTAACGGTTAGCATCATCTACAGGTAGTTCAGGTCCAGGTACACAAGTAAGCTGTCCAGGTACACAAGGAAGTCCTAGCAACCCGTCGTTGATTCTCTCTTCTAAAGGCACTGTCTCATCTTGAACCGGCGCCCAAAGTTCTAAACCTTCTACGTTATTTGGTTCAACTTGGTTGATCTCTGCTGGTGTCGCCCACACCCCTATCTCTTTGTACGGGAAAGGCAAAAGTACTTTATGGTTAGGACGTTCATAGAAGATGTAGTTATCGAAAGCCGTGCGCGGTCCTCCGGGCAACCCAGTCGAAAACACGAGTGGAACTAAATCTTCGATCACTTCATAGAAGAGTAAATCCTTCCGGTTAGCCAAGGCATCGACCTGGAAAGGATCGGGTGCTGCAATGCCAGATTGAGGATTCCAAAGAGTTAAAAAGTTACTGGTGTTGGTTGTCCCACCTGTGCCATCCCAGGCAATTACTTGACCAGGATTAGCGGTATGTGAGGGATTTCCATTCCTGTCTGGATCTTCAGAGTACTCCTTTCCTGGAACTTGAGGGGGAGATGGGACTCCATCTACCACGGGATTGACAAAGGGACCGGGTGAGTTAAATGGTCCTGCCAATACTTGGGATGGGGCTACCGTGACACCCAGTAAGACCCAGGAAGAGAACAAGAGTTTATGAGTGATTTTCATGATTATTGCTCTAGCAGATTTCGTGGTGCTATCGCCACCCTCGCCGCTGGGTCAGGCAACAGCCCAACCCAACGCCAAAGGCGGATGGCAACAGCTTACAGAATACCTATTCCCTAGGGAATCTATCTTGAGAATGATTTGAAATATGCTAAGTTGAGATACGATATCACGATCGCATCTAGTCAGTACCATGAGTGAAATTAGCGTCGGGGGAAAAGTCCGTCTGATTGCCATTCCCCCTTACCTGAAAACCGCCGATCCTATGCCTATGTTACGGCCGCCGGAGCTGCTCAATATCGACGATATCGGCACGGTTATCGATCGCCGGCCGGGGGGTTATTGGGGTGTAAAATTCGATCGAGGCTCATTTCTGCTCGATAGCAAATATTTAGAAGCTATTTAAACCAGTTAAGTGCATCGCAGTCAAGACAACTTTGATAAATCACAGGCAAATCTAAAGAGTTAATTTATGTCTAATACTTTTCTATCGATCGTTATCCCGATGCGCGAGGGATTTAGCGAACATTGGCTAGGAGAATTATTGAAAGTCAAGGGAGATATAGAATTTATTTTAGTTCATCCTCCTGGTGTCAAACCTTCGCCGGTGAATGATCCACGCATGAAACAGATTGTCTGTGCTTTACGAGGTGAAATTATTCAAAGAAGTACAGGATTTTTAAATGCCAGAGGTACTTATATTCTCACAATCAATTGCGATGAATATTTACACCCGGAGATCGTCACCTTAGTTAAAGACTATTTTGAACGCTTCCCCAATAGTTGGGTATTGCGATTAGCCAGATGTGAATTTCCCTACGGTGAACGAGAAAAATTAGAGAGTCCTTGGCCAACAATTCCCGATGTAAAAAGTTTAGCTATCTGTAGCAGAAGAGAAAATAATAGTAACTTATTTAAAGAGAATAATTATTTATTAGAATTACCGATCGCTCCTTTAGATAATCCTTTTAATCCTAGCGCCCTGATCGGGAAACGTCGAGATCACAAGGGACCTCACATGGAAAACTTTGATAAAAAAGTTTGGAAAAACGAACTGGTACAACCGGCAGTTAAAGAGATTACCGCTTCCATGAGTGTCACCGGTCCGATTAAATATATTCCCTTTTGGTGTTTAGATAGATTACTAGGTTTATATATTCAGGCCAAGTTTTTTGAGCAAGGTAAAACTATCGGTCATTGGCTGCCAGAAATAGCCGAACAACTGCGGATTGAAGATAATCCTCCTGAGTATAAAAGAACTAAACGTTTTTACTTTATTGCCGAGGTGATTCTCCTGAAAAATTTCCCTAAATATGGTTATCTTTGGAATTTAATTCTCGCTCAAGCGACGGAAGTACCCGGACGAGCTATCGATTCCCTAAAACGCAAATTCTTGCCAGAAAAACCTTCTATATCCAAGTGATCGGTAATCCAGAATAATAATAACCTAAATTTATGGAACTATGCTCTGTTTCCCAATCTAACACCTGTTCCACACGCTGATAAATTGCCGCAGCTTCCTCACTAGAATTGCCGATACAAGTTAACCCTAATTTACCAAATTCTGACAGCGCACCCATGAGATGAAAAACTGTTCCTGTTTTACTGCTACTATCAAAATGCAAGTGATGTTTAGCAATAATATCCATTAAATCATCGGGAAGTAAACCTTTGTATTGGGGTTTGTGGAGATTATCGGAGGCAATATAATACTTTTCTTGGTGAGGTTGACTGAAAAATGATCCGGTTTTTCGATCATATTCACCATTAGTTAAAAGTTTCAAAGTCATAAAAGGATGGGTGGTTCCTCCTTTTCGCAGATTAATTTCGATCGCCTGTAAATCCCAGACTAAAGTTTCTGGATTTTTCACAGCAACGAAATCAACTCCATAGCGTTCAATTGCCCCCTTGGCTGCCAGAATTTCCCCTATTTTTAGACCTAATTCCTGTAATTGTAGGCGATAATTTTCATCGGCAGGAAAATGACAACCTAGATAAATTTGACCATCCGGACCGCCTAAAATTTGATCGTGAGTGGAAATAATATTCACTTCTCCCGTGGGTGTAATATAACCTTGCACACTCGGCGATCGCTTTTCTTCTCCTTCAATAAAAGCTTCGACAATTGCCCCTAATTCAGCAATTCTGCCAGAAAAACTGTCCCAATTTTCATCCCTTGCTTGAAAACTCATCTTCTCTAATTGTTTAGCCAAGAGATTGATTCTCTCGCTTAAATCTAGACTGTTACTATCAACAATTCCCCCTAAAGGACGTAAATCTAAAACTGCATTTCCTTCTCCCGATAACCCCTCATTTAATTTAACTACCATGCGTTTTAGTTGCGGTTGACGAGACCACAAACTAGCGGCTTCGTATAACAAATCCTTGACCGTATTTACCTGTAAACTACCGTCAGGATGGGGAATATTGCCTTGACCAAAAATCTCGCGACTGCCACTTTTAGAACCCCAATACAATAAGTCTGGACTACAGGCAAATAAAGGAATATCTAATTGTAAAGACAATTCTCGCTCTAAATTAGTAGAATTAAAACAAACCATGTAGGCACGATCTCGACGCAACGCTTGCCGGATTCTTGCTACTAAGCGCGGTCTTTCCAGAATTTTTTGGGTTAAAGGTTGAAAAGAGTTATCGTGAGTTGTCAGTAATAACAGACGATTATTAGCATGGGAAAAAGGAATCCCGGGCAACAATTGCAGGTAATAATCAATCACCATCCGCGCCAGTGGCTGCGCTGTTACATAGATTAAACGAGTTTTCGGGTGTCGCAACCGAATCAGAGAAAATAATAATCTTTCTTCGTAATGTAAAAAACCCGCTACTTTTTGACCGACTCTCTGATCGATACTAAAAGAAGGGACAACTAGGATATCATAATCCCATTCATCCGATTCGGGAACGTTTTCTCCCTGCCAAATCTCTTTTAGTTTTTCTTGTAATTCTTGATACCGCAGCCGCTTTTCTAGCATCAAATCTCTATCTAACAGCATGGTTTGTCCCACCTCTGTGGTTGCAGATACCTGTATCTTATCGATTTTGAGAGCCTGTCGTCTCCAGTGTCTTTCTTTTCTTAATATTCCGTTCTATTAAACCTACTCAAATCTACTCATGAGCAAATTTGACGTTAACTTCCTGCTTCACTGTAGTAGTGTCGGCACTATCTACGACCCAAGCTGACACGGTGGAACTCACCGCCAAAGAAGCTAGATTCAGACTAGCGTTCAAGTCTCGACC
>NZ_JAPZSZ010000312.1:0-3781 GCF_027532095.1 Microcystis sp. LE19-195.1E | reverse complement strand
GAATTTCTGGCTCAACGAGTCCACTTGAATTAGATTCCTGGCGAAATCCCACCCAGAGGTGGTTCTCTCCTCAGACTTTAGCGACCTTACAGAAGCCTGTTTTCGGGGTCTCCTAGGATACAGTTCCAAACCTCTAAAATAATTGGTTTCTCTGGTACTTGACGCTGAGAGCTTTTACCTATAGGAGCATTCCCCTAGAGAACCCCATAACTCTAGTTTTCAAGGTGCGTTGATCGGTTGATGACTGGGTTTTTTAAGCGGTTGCTTACCCTGCCCCCTATTCTTAATATCATAACATAAAGTCGCCCTCAAAGGGCGAGGCTTTCAACCCAATTTTTCGGTAAACTTCTTTACCGTTTAAGGATTCAATTGAGGAATTTCAATGTATACAAAGAATGTGCCTGCTCGTTCGGACTGGTATCACGGCTCTCCATTGCACTCAATTTGGCTAAGGATTTTAAGGCTTGAAGTCGGCGTGAAAGTTCCAGGTTTTCTGCGAATAAAGCTTGGCATTGGCTAGGGAGGTAGGGATAACCTTGCAAGCCATTAATTGCCATTTCCCTGGCTTTATCAAGGGGGGCAACCGTCAACTCGTGTAAATTTCCTAACCTTTGAGGATTCAAGTGAGGAATTTCACGCATCTGAGGAATGTGCTTCATCGTTCGGACTGGTATCATGGCTCTCCATTGCATTCAATTGGGTTAAGGATTTTAAGGTTTCAAGCTCAGTTTCTAGGGTTTGGAGTCGGAGTGAAAGTTCCCGATTTTCTGCTAGTAAAGCTTGGGATTGGCTATGGAGGTAGGGATCCCCTTCCCACCAGTTGATTCCCATTTCCTTTGCTTTATCAACAGAGGCAATTAACAAACGAATGCGGATATTTATAAGTTCAGTGGAGGCGATCGAAACTGAAATATCGCCAGCAATCACAATTCCTTTATCTAAAACTCGTTCAAGGATATCCGCCAAACTCGAACCTTGAGTTGCTGTTTTCAGGGAGTTGTTTGATTGGGTTTTGAGCGAGCCAGCAAAAGTGGAAGAAGTCACGGTTGGTTTCACCCAATAAGAGTATAAAACTAGTCTTTTTGCTTCAGCAAGTTCGTTCGCAGTAAAGATTGAATGGCTTTTAACGATTGATTTCCTGTCAAAGGCTCAGAAGTTGACGCTTGGGCATCGGAAGGCTCCTCTTCCTCTCCAACGGATAGGGATTCTACCAGATTGTCGTCGAGGATTTCCCATAAAATAGCTCTTGAGCTATCAATAGGTAAGCTTGTGCGTGACAAGAGAACATCGGCGCAGATATCACGGAAGTCGGCATCAGAGGAGTTGGCCACAATATCGTGAGAGGCGCAGACTTTAGCAATCATTAAACAAGAGCGCAAACCTGACGTTTTTTCAGTCGCAGTTTTCAAACGAAAGGTTTTGACGAGGTTGACAATAAATAAAGCATCTTCTCGACCAATCCCCGTTTTTTGGGCAAGAATTTCAGTCTGAGTCAGTTGATCTGGTTCAGGCATATTAATGGTTACCAACCGATCCATTAAAGCATCTTGGGTAGCATGAACCCCACAGTATTCTTCTGGGTTGGAGGTGAAAATTGCCCGAAATTGAGAATTGACTTGCAGGTAATCGGGTTGATGGCTAGTGGGCGGCAGGGTGAGAATTTTTTCTTCCAGGGCAGAGAGTAAAACGTTGTTGACCTCAGGTCGAGAACGATTGAACTCATCATAAACTAGGGTAAACCCCTCGCGACAGGCCATTGTTAAGCGAGAATCCACCCAATTGTGTTTTAGCTCGTCTTCAACTTTGAGAACGCTGTGGATATAGTTATCCATCAGTTTTTTATGGGTATAACCAGACTGGCTACCAATTAAATCGGAACTGGTAAAGTCATCATCGCCAAAGATCAGCATCACAGGTCTGGCTAAACAATTGGCCAAGTGCATTGCCAATGTGGTTTTTCCCGTTCCTGCTGGGCCACATAGATGAATGGAAAAACCAGAGTTTAGATAACGTAAGGCGCGGGTGGCAATTTGATCAATCGAAGGCGTAACAACAAATTGACCAGGGCGGAGGCTGAGGACGGCTCTTCTTGTTTGAGTTTCAGTAACTGTCATAGTTGAAATCTAGTAAATACCATTGATAATCCCCGCCTGAAGCGTACGGGTATTCTTGAGCTAACAACTGCTGGTTTAGGTTTCCCCTTAATAACCGAGTAGGCAAGGACGCTTGTGTTACCCGAATTTTACGGCAAGTTTAATCGTCTTTGGCTTTTAAGGCTTACCTCATAATAATATCACAAAAAATTAGGAACTGTCATCAATTAGATCTAGAACCTTGATTCTGAAGGTATTTCAGGATATTCATTAGTCAAGGGACTAAGGGTCTAAAATTCTTGTCTAGATTACTTTTCAAGACTTAAACAATGACAAGCCCAGATGCAGTCCTTTTCCCTTACCTCCTTTGTCAATAAAAGACTACTAATGACAACATTAACTATAAACTAAGTGAAGTTTTGTAATACTTCTTAATTTACCAGAGCCCTAGAGCAGCCTGAAGGGGAACCCACCACTCCTACGTTGAGTCTAGAAACTTAAAAAGGCAGGACTAGCTAGGTTTAAAACCAAAGGCTTATTGTTGCATTTTCAGATAGTCCTCTAGTTTAGCCAGGAAAAGGGACTAGAGGGTTTTTACTCTAGCCCTAGGCTTAAGTGGGTTGTAATTAACCTAGAGATTTATTTGCCAAAAACGTAGATAGACAACTCTTGACGAAATTGACGCAAATCGTCTTTTAGCTGTTTCGCTTCCGCCAAACGTCGTTCTTGAAATTGACTCAAATCATCCTTCACCTGTTTAGCTCGATCTAGATGAAGTTGGCGTAAGTCGTCCTCTAGCTGTTTCGCGGCCGCTAAACGCTGTTCTTGGAATTGACTTAAATCCTCTTTCAGCTGTTTAGCTCGATCTAGACGCTGTTGACGTAAGTCGTCCTCTAGCCGTTTCGCTTCCGCTAAACGTTGTTCTTGAAATTGACGTAAATCCTCTTTTTGCTTTTCCGCTTGAGCTAAACGCTGTTTTTGGGTAGCTGTTAAAAACACGCGGCTGTCTTGTTGAACTTTTTGGAAAGACTCGCGCAAAGCAGTTGCCTGTTCTTGCGCTTGTTTTTGTCTTTCAGTTTTGACATCCAACAGAAAAGATTGGACTCCTCGCGAGAGTTCAGCTACTTCTTCAGCAATCGATAAACGCTCCTGGCGGAACTTTTCCATGAGAGCAGGCATGGGGGTGTCCTCAACTACTAAATACTATGGAATGGAGTATATCCAATCACCCGTTGAAAAAAACATTCACGGGGACTGGGGGGAGAGACAGTAGATTCCGACTTTTCTTATTATCCAAAAGTTGAGATAGCGAACTACCACAGATCAAGGTGCGCGGCTTCCTACCCCAAGAATGGCTTTCTATTGCGAAAAATAGCGAGCCTTACATTCTGGCGATAGGCGGTAAACCTAGCTACAAGGGACAAAATCACGGTGACAAAAATAATTTGTATGGGTCTAGCTTTGTTTTTGCTATCCGTTGCCGTGCCGACCTTATTAATTATAGACTATTGCGCCCCAAGAGAGGGGTAACTAAACTCAATAGGGATTTAAAGAAAAGCCGAGAATCTGGAAAACCCGGTAGGGTTTTAACTCAGCCGATGGGAGAATCTGGTATCAATCCTTAAGCAGGAACCGCTGCAGATTGAGTCAGACCAACGGCTTCAGCATATTTGAGGTAGGTTTCAACC
>NZ_JAPZSZ010000246.1:0-6051 GCF_027532095.1 Microcystis sp. LE19-195.1E | reverse complement strand
TTTTGAGAGAATCGTCGTTCAAAACCTTGCGTCTTCATCGGCCCGCGTCCTGTAGGGGCGAAGCATTCGGGCAATAACCTATCGGTGAAAACGTAGATTTTCTATCCGAATGCTTCGCCCGTACTTATTCAGCAAACCCTATATATAGCGGTTCTCGCATCTGTGCGGCACACTTAAACCTTTGCTGATTAAGCTGTTCAGGATCGGGAATGTACCTCTTGTGAATCAGAAACGCTATAGATAGGATTGAATATTTCCATAAAAAATCCTCTTGAAAAATATTTTGATCAACCTTAACTTTAAGGGGTACATTAATTTATTTTTAGGGCCATGGCCACCAAATCGCCAAAATTATTCGAGTCATTGCGGTCATAGACCGCAATGACTGTCACTACTGTTGGCCTCACCCTAGCCGCTGCTTCTGGTGCTAGTGCCGCAACAGTGTTCGGTTTCCAAGACGCTTACGATCCCATTAATTGGACATTTACCAATAGTAATGCCGACGGGTTCGTCAATACCGGCGGCGCTCCCGCGTCCATTAGCCTGACTGGGGGGGACAATTTTTCTTTCGATTCTGGAACCACAGACTACACCACCACTGCGGCTGCGGCTGGGACGGTGACGTTTGATTGGAACTATTCGACTGCTGATGGTAGTGCTTTCTGGGATACCTTCGGATATCTGCTCAACGGCAGCTTCACCCAAGTAACTGACGATGGGGGAGGTGTTGTCCAAAACGGGACATCGACGTTTAACGTCCTAGCTGGCGACAGCTTTGGTTTCCGTATTTTCACTCGCGACAACCTTTTTGGACGGGCTAGTGTGACGATTTCTAACTTTTCTGCCCCGATTCCCGAACCGTCAACTGTGCTGAGTTTGCTGGTACTAGGAGGCTTAGGCGCTGGACTGAAGTACCTTAAGCGGAATTGATATTCCAAAAAACAGGGGACTAGGAGTTGACCTCTCCTCCTAGTTCCCAACTTGATTAGCTGTTGACTGTCTGCGAGTGCCGGAGTTTGGAGCGGGGAGAGTTACACAATTCTGGCTTTAAGTCAATAGCCTTTACAAAACTTCAAAAATTGCAACATAAAAAAATTTCATCACTGGCGGCTTTTTTTGGGCAAGAGAATCGATATAGTCCCCTGATTGTCTTGGTTTTCCGTTGATTTAAAGCTTAAAGGTTAAACTAAGCCCAAAGCATACCACGATCATACCATATTATTAAATGTAGGCAACCCCGATTTACAGCCAAATTTTGGCAAATTCTGGGAAAATCAAAATGTTGTAACTTGCTTGTTACACTTGACTAATCGCCCCAAATATTTAAATATTTTAATTATTTACCTTGAATTTATAATTTTTACTTATTCTTGAAAGCTGATTAACTAGGGTTGGGCAAAAAAGCTTGTAAGCTCTATTTAAAGTCAGTCGAATCGCTTAGTATCGGGAAACAGATGTGACTTGTATAGCTTCCCAGTTTTTGAGATTTGAAGACTTTTTAGAAGCATTTTGAAAGCGTCTTAGCCGATGGATTAAATATGAATTATCAGGCATAGAAATCTTCATCAAGAATCTGTTCTAAGGAAAAAGGGCAGTCTAGGGGATAGGTTTCCTCTGGAGGAATCGCAATTCCAAAGTCAGCCAATTTACTTTCCTTGATGGCAATTTTGCGACCTTTAGGATAGGTTTTATCGATGGCGATTGCTAGATGAGATTTCAAAGAAGGGGTGTTTTCTAGTAAGGCGACAACTCGTTCCCTGTGTTCGACAATGGAGCTATACCAGCTAGATTTCATGCTTTCAGGGGCGGAGGATTGTACTTTTAATTTCAGTAAATGAGCCAGCAAAATCATTAAATTTCCTTCCAAGGCATTTTTATCTGATTTACCCAATTCTTTTAACTCCTCAACCAAATGAGATACATCTAATGCCTGAAAATCTCCTTGTTCTAACTGACCTATTGTTGTTATCAGCCATAATTGAAAATCTTGTTCATAGAGTTCTGATTTAGTTATCATGATGTCTTCGATAATAGTTAATATAGATTGAATTATACTCTATTTTGCAGATTTCGGATGTTGCAATCGGTAAATGTTAAGTTTTACTACAGGATTTAACATCTGCGCCTATGCCCTATTCCCTTATCCTTAGGATAAGCGGTTAAAATACATCTTAGCTTAAGGACTAGAGAATATTATGAGACTAGAAAGAGAAGATTTTGATTGGGCGGTACAACAAAACCTAATTACTGCCAGCCAAGCTGAAAATTTATGGACGGCTTTTTTATCCCGTTATCCCCAAGAAGATGAAGTTAATCGCCCTCGCTTTAATTTTGCTAATGTCGCCTATTATTTTGGGGCATTAATTGTTATCTCTGCCCTGGGGTGGTTTATGAACGAAGCTTGGGAGAGTTTCGGTGGTGCAGGACTATTTTTTATCGCCCTGTTTTATGCAATTTGTTTTATTTTTGCGGGAAAAAATCTATATTTTCAGCAAAATCTCAAAATACCCGGCGGCCTTTTATTTACCATGGCAGTGGCAATGACTCCCTTAGCAATCTATGGTTTACAACGCTGGACAGGATACTGGCAAGCCGGAAATATGACCACTTATCCAGATTTCTATACCTGGACTAAAGGCGGTTGGTTTTTAATGGAATTAGGCACGATTATCGCAGGATTAATAACTTTGCGATTTGTTAAATTTCCTTTTTTAACTGCACCGATCGCCTTTAGTCTGTGGTATATGTCAATGGACTTAACTCCTTTACTATTTGGAGAGAACGAATATATATGGAGAATGCGACTCTGGGTATCCTTTTGGTTTGGAATTGCCTGTTTAATAACGGCCTATTTAATTGATGTACGTCAGCGTCGCAGTCGGGGTGATTTTGCTTTTTGGCTGTACTTGTTCGGATTAATTATGTTTTGGTTTAGTTTATCTCTCCTCATCGATGATAATGAAGCGCAACGATTTTTGTACTGTCTAATTAACTTGGGATTGATGTTATTATCCGTCCTGCTAAAAAGAAGATTATTTGTGGTTTTCGGAGGTGTCGGAGTATTTGCTTATCTTTCCTATCTCTCCTATCGTCTCTTTGCCGATTCAATTTTCTTTCCCTTTGCCCTAACCGCCCTAGGACTTGGTATTATCTATATGGGAGTTTTGTATCAGCGTCATTACCCAACCCTGGCTAGATTTATTGAAAGTTATATCCCTCTCGAATGGCGCAATTTATTACCCAAAGATCGATAATTAGGAGAAATGGGGACATGGGGATATGGGGAGATTCAACTAAAAAACCCCAAAACCCCAAAACCCCAAAACCCAACACCATCTTTTTTACTTTTATGAAAATACTTATCGTTGATGATGAAAAAGAATTAACCGAACCCTTAGAACAAATTCTTGCTCAAGAAGGCTATGAAGTTGATATTGCTGATAATGGTCGGACGGGGTTAGAATTGGCACAAGAGAATAATTATGACCTCTTAATTCTCGATTGGATGTTACCCCAGCAATCCGGATTACAAATCTGTCAATATTTACGCAATCAAGGGGACACCACTCCCGTTTTGTTTCTAACCGCTAAGGATACCATAGATGATCGAGTGGCGGGATTAGATGCCGGTGCTGATGATTATTTAGTCAAACCCTTTCAACTGCGAGAATTATTAGCGAGAGTCCGCGCTTTATTGCGTCGTTCTCCCAATTTTGAAGCTAGTAATAGCAGTAAACTAAAATGTGCTGATTTAGAACTCGATAGCGAAAATCAAGTGGCCTATCGTCACGGTCGCACGATTAGTTTATCAGCAAAAGAAGTACAATTGTTGACTTTATTTATGACCCATCCGGGGCAACTTCTCACCCATGAACAAATTTATCAGCATCTCTGGTCAGAAGGAGAGCAACCTAATAGTAATGTGGTTCCTGCCCTGATGCGCTTACTGCGTCGTAAAATCGAAGCGCCTGGAGAAACACCTCTAATTAATACTGTCTATGGGAAGGGCTACCGTTTCGGGGAAAATTAGGGAATGCTGAAGGATAATGAGAATACCAACTGATTACCGATTACTGATTACCGATATATGTTATCCTGCCTACAAATTCAAAATTTTACCCTCATCGATCGCTTAGAATTAACTTTCGGGAACGGATTAAATGTACTGACCGGTGAGACGGGGGCAGGAAAATCGATTATATTAGATGCGATCGATATTGTTCTCGGTGGTAAAGTCAATCATCGCGTCATCCGTCAGGGAAGCCAACAATCAACCCTAGAAGCGACTTTTTCTCTCACCCCAGAATTAATTGCTTGGCTAGAAAGTCAGGAAATTGACCCATTAGAGGATAATAGTCTGACCATCAGCCGGGAATTAGTGATTACTAATAATTCCTTGCGTTCTCGTTCTCGCATTAACGGAGTCGTCGCTAATCGCCAACAAATGGCGCAAATAAGAGATTTTTTGGTAGAAATCACCGCTCAAGGTCAAACAGTTCAGTTAATGGACGCTAATCGACAGAGGGAATTATTAGATCTCTACGGGGGTGAATCGCTGCTGCGGCAGCGGGAAAAGGTAGCCACAGCCTACCTTAACTGGCAAGAAAGCAAGAATAGTTTAAATAATAGGTTGCAATCGGAACAAAATCGCCTACAGAGATTAGATTTATTAGAATATCAACTAAAAGAACTAGAATCAGCTAATTTAACTGACGCTGACGAGTTGGAACAGTTGGAACAGGAAAGAAACCGACTCTCCCACGGTGTCGATTTGCAAAATTCCAGCTATCAAGTCTATCAACTACTCTACCAAAACGATCGCGATCAACCGGCCGTCGCCGATTTGTTAGGAAAAGCTGAAAATATCTTGACAAATATGATGGTTTATGATACAAGTTTAGAGCCAATTTTAGAGATGGTGCGATCGGCATTAAATCAGGTGGTGGAAGCGGGACAGGAAATCAACGTTTATGGGGATAGTCTAGAGGCAGATCCCGAGAGATTGAACGAGATAGAAGAGAGAATTGTCCAACTTAAGCGCATTTGTCGCAAGTATGGCCCAAGTTTAGCCGAAGCGCTCGATTATTATCAGAAATTACAGCAGGAATTAGCGGAGTTGACGGGAGAAGGACAATCCATTGAAGAATTAGAAAAAATTTGTCAGCAACAGGAAAACATCTATCGAGAAACTAGCACCCAGTTGACCTTTTTGCGACAAGAAACCGCTAGTCAACTAGAAAAACAATTGGTACAGGAATTAAAACCTTTAGCCATGGAAAAGGTGATTTTTGTCTGTCGGATTAACCCGGGTAATCCTAGCAGTCTGGGAGTCGATCAAGTGGTATTTTATTTTAGTCCCAATCCGGGGGAAAAAATCCAACCTTTATCCAGTACCGCTTCCGGGGGAGAAATGAGTCGTTTTCTCCTAGCGTTAAAGTCCTGTTTTTCCCAATCCCAATCGGCAGCAGCAACCCTAATTTTTGATGAAATTGATGCGGGAGTATCGGGAAAAGTTGCCCAAGCAATTGCCGATAAATTAGATCAATTAGGTCAACAATATCAAGTTTTATGCGTTACTCATCAACCCTTAGTGGCTGCTTTAGCTGATCACCATTTTCGAGTTTATAAACAAATAATTGCCGAAGATAATCCCACTAATCTCTCGGAAATTCGCACGGTTGTCCGGGTTACTTCTCTCGATAATCGTCAGACGAGAAGGGAAGAATTGGCACAATTAACGGGAGGAAATTCGGCAGCAGATGCCATCGCTTTTGCCGAGTCTTTATTGGAGAAAGCGGCTGCCAAAAAACAGTAAGATTTAACCTTGAAATTGACTGATTAACCAACGTCCCACCTGACTTTGATCCTTGCTGCGTGCCTGTTGTAAAGCTGACTCTAAAACCGCGAGTTTTAAATTAGGTAAAACCTTTGATATATCAATTCTTTTGCTACCTCGATCGATTATTTCAAAAGCGAATATTTGAGGATCATTTACCTTAACACTCCAGTATTCACTAACTCCTAATTCTTCGTAGAGCAAGCGTTTATTAC
>NZ_JAPZSZ010000319.1:0-5162 GCF_027532095.1 Microcystis sp. LE19-195.1E | reverse complement strand
TCTTTTTGTTTTGATAGGGAAAGTTCTGTCAGTTTTACTTCCGCTTTACTCATCCATTTTCCCAAACGAATCCATTTAGGAAGTTGTAGGGGGTGATGGGAAATGATAAAACATTCAAAAACACTTTCGGGAGCGATTTCTTTTGCCCTGCCAAAACTGGGAATATTTTTCTGGGTTTTTTCCATCTCCACATGATAGTTATTATTGGCATATTTCCAAGTATTGAGAACCGCCGTATGAATGATCGCTCGTGCGGGAGTGACATAAATTTTCTCTTCGTTAAGAGGATTTAAATGTTCTTGGTACTGTGGAATCTGTTCGGAACAGAAGTAACGATAACTATCGCTATTTACCAATCCCAAAGCATAACAGAGCGCGTAATTATGAATTACGGGTTCGCTTTCGTAGAGTCTGCCGATTTCACGGGTTGCGTAATAAAGACTATCGTGCAGTTCTAATTGACAGGAATAAATATGTACCATAACTCTTTAAAAATTGCGAGGATCTAGGGTGAGAAATTACTCACCCGACGAAATTAGCTATTTTTTCTCGGCTTTCTTTTTCTCAATATATTGTTCAAAGTATTTTTTTGACTCCTTATTTGCTTGATCTAGAACCGATAAAATTCCTGCTTCCGTACCCGTGAGAGTTTTCACCTCAGTTAATAAAGGTTGAAAATTTTCCCCGATAAAATCGGTATGAACGATAAATTCTTCCGCCATTAATGCTTGTATTGCTTCGGTGGCTTTTTCCATAACTAAATCCTCATCTAAGGGATCGATCGAGTGTAATACTTCATCGGGAAGGCGATCATATATTGCCTGTGTCCAGCGCAAATTACTAACAATTTCCCCATCGGCAAAAATAACACCGATAAGCTCATTTCTTACCCGTCCCGTCCGGGTAGTTTGCGCGCCGTAGTGACGGGTACGCAGGATGTTATTAAAAACATAGAGAAAACTTGCTTCTGTCGGATCTTTGAGCGTGACAATACTAGGGAAAAACACCTGCGGACGAATGTGATCCTGCTGGTTAATTCGGCTAGTCACTTCCCCTACTTTTGTGTTATTTTCTCCCTTCGATGCCATAGTACCGTTCTCGTAGGGAGCGTTCAAAGTAAAACTTTCATGGGATTCATCAAAGGGTGTGATCGAAAAAGCCGTATCTACTACTACTTTCGATTTTTCTGAACCCGAATCACCGATGGCAAAACCATAAATAATACAGTCGGGGTTATTCATTCCAAAAGAAACATTGTATTCGCACTCCTCTGCGGTTATAATGTTGTATTTACGGAGTAATTCTCGTCCGACTAAACGTTCTGGAGTTGACTGTTTTCGTTTAAACATCGATAAACGACTAATCGTTTTTTTGCTATCAATTCCCGCACGAACACGAGCTTTATTTAGCTCTCCATCTGTTTGAAATAAAGGATAAGATTCTGTGACTCGAATCGTCAAAAAGTGAACGTATTTTCCCATCGGTTTGTAGGGAATATCGCTATGAAAGAATTTAGAATCGAGGGTTTTCAGTAAAGACATGGTAGGTACTCCTTGAATTAATTATTGTTTTCAGAATCTTCATCCAGAGTTTGACCCTGGGCTTTTAACTCTTGATTTTCTCTGTCCTGTTCGAGACGGTAAAGAAATTCGCAGGTATCGCGAATGAGGTTTAATTGTCTGCCAGCTAGACGCGCTCGATCGCCCTTAAAAGAACCCTCGAACACATCGATCACAAAATAACGAGCAAAAGACAATATTTTCTGTCTTTCCTGTTCTCGATCGGATAGAATCCAGCGACCTTCTGCTGTAGAAGCATGAACCCGATTCATTAAGCTGGCCACTTCCGCCGCTACTACAGAAACTAGGGCTTCTCCCTGATAGATTCCTCCTTTGATAATCGTATCGGCGGCCACATCGATCGGTTTTAAAACTGCGTTTGCTTTCGGATTATATCGTTTATTAGCTCGATAGAATTGACGATACAATTCGGTTAAGTTTTTCGGGTGATTTAAGGGCGATTGTGCTGTCATATCGATAGTTAAATTGGTTCGGTTGACTTGTACATAGGGATCGAAACAAGGATAAAAATCGTAGAGATACAGAGCGATTCGATTAGCGCTCGGTATATCGGCATCTTTGCCCCGTTTCCACTGTTTAAGGTAATGAAAAACATAGAGAGGACTGGTTTCTAAATTGATAGCGAGTTCCGTTAATTTGCCCCAATTGGGGTCATAACCCGTCTTACCCTGCTTCGAGTTTACGTCCAAATGAATAGAATAGGCTGCGGTTAGGGTATTTAGAGGGGCAGGATATTTTTTTCCGTCATTATCTTGCCATGGGTTCAAGACTCGATCGAGACGGAATCGATCGCATCGGGTTAAGGACCGGATCGCTTGGGGCGCACTGTCGAGAAATACCGTCTCTTCAAATTCCGCACCGTCGCGATAGGGAGGGATAGGAGACTCAGAAACCACCGTTTTGACATCTAGAATCATCGGGAAAGCTAATCCTAACCATGCTGGCATAACCCAGGATTCCGTATCGGTGGGATCGCGGCCCGGAGGTAGGGCCATAAAATAAAAGGTTAGGGGTTTATCTTCGGGATAGGATAGTTTAAAAGTGCGGTCTTTTTTGCCATCTTCCTCCTCGTTAATTCTTTCCTTTTTCTGCCTTAATTTTTCATCGATCAGGAAACTATCGACACTCTGATAACGGGTTCGATCGAAGTTAGCGACCAGATTCTTATCAACAAAGTGCAACTTTATCGAGCTATCAAAACGAGTTTGAGCGATGTTAGCGTAGGCTTTTTGTAAAAAACTATTGGTTTCGGGAGTAAAATAATAGGTCGGGTAAAAGTACAGATAGCGATATTTGCCCTCCTCGAAACGTTTTCCTACCGCTTGGGTTTGATTCATAAGAATCTGACGCAACATCATTTCCGTTCCCGCGATACTGGAAATATTTCGTTTGGCGTTCGAGCCTGCCAGCATTTGTTTATTAGTATAGACTTGGGGAGTAAAAAGAACCGCCGATTCCATCTGTTCGCTGACACTATAGGGAGAATGGGAGATCGAACAGAGAAGTTGACGGCCGCGACCTTGTTTTTTAGCGGCGTTGTAGTGGTTTAATTCTTTCTGGAAGATTTCGATCGAGTGGGCCAATTCCCGACCGGGTAACTGCACCATTTGATTAACCCACTCTCGCAAATCCTCCCAACCATCGGGTAAGTTATATCCCGCAACTATGGCCGCGATTTTTGCGGCGAGAAAAGCGATTAAATCTTCTGCAACCGGTCTAATATCCTCGATTCCGGGATGCTGTTTCAGGTATTGCGCCGCTAGATAATACCATTCGTAGGGAACCCCTCCCGTATTGCCTTTCAGTTTGAGTTCTTTTAACGATTCATTAATACGCTTGATCGCTCGGATTTGTGGCAGATAATTTTCTAGATTCCAATAATGCGCGATCTCGCTAATTAAATCTAAATCCGGCGGTGCGGGTAAGTTTTTCTGCAATTTTCGCGCCTGTTCGATTTTTTCCAGGCGATCGCCCCAGATTTTCCGCGTCACCACGTCCCCGAATTCCGCTAGGCGATCAATCCGGATATCATCTTCACAATGAAAATCGTAATCTCTGGGTAAAACGCCCTGTTGTTGAAATTTAATCAGGTTTTCGCCGCGACTTCGGGCCACGGACGCTTTATTATCACCGAGGATGCGAAGGGTGGCGTTGAGGGCAGCGCGCATTAACCCGGCATCGTCGAAAAATTGGCTGTAGTAATCTGCGTATTTCATCCCCTTGCCATCTCTACCGAATCCCGTTTGTTTACGCTGTAATTCGCCGCTACAGAGGGATTTAATGGTGTCCACCACTCGATTCGGTAAGGTTTCTAGGGACACTTCTGGCGCGTTTTTGGGGGCGATATAGACAACTCCCGTAGGCAGGTAAAGTAAAGGCTGATAGTCTAGTTCTTGATGTGCTTCCATCACCGCGTTATTAAGTACGTTCGTTAGTACCCCGCGGTTTTCGGCGATGCTGTGGTAAGTGAATTTTAGTTCCCCATCGCTGAGGCTGTATAAAAGATCTTGTAACGAGGCTTTTTCCGCATCGTGGGGGTGTTTAATAATGGAAGCCAAGCGATCGGCTAGACAGGCAAGATCGGTTAAACTTTCGAGAGCGCTATTGTTTAAGCGAGTATTTAACCCATCTTCCGAGGTATTTCGATCGGTATCATTCCGACGCTGGGCATTTTTAGCGATGTATATCAAATCATCAAGATATTCAGTCCATTTTTCTGGTTGATCGGAAAATAAAAAGCGATCTAATCCTAATTCGGGAACCAATACTTGAAAAATCTCTCGATGTTCCTCTCGTGATAGTTTGCGGATATCTCGATCGAAGTCCTCGTTAATCTCGATATATTTCGCCGGCATCGCGGGAAAAAGCGAGTAGCGGAATTTCTCGAAATCGTGGAGAATAAACCCAGCGATCGCCAACCTGCGCTCGCATTCCTTTACTACCCGTCGAACGGTAGTATTGAGTTTTTCTAGTCGTTTTTCGATGAGATTGGCGGGAAATAATCCATTAAGTAAATGAGTATTGAGAGATTGATCGCCCGCGTTATCCCGTCGAACTTTGCTTTTTCCCTCTAATTCCCGACGGCGATCGATTTCCTCGAAGAAATTTCCTCCTTTTGCCGTGACACCGATCGCTAATCGGAGTAAATTGGGTAATACCATTTCGGCAAAATCTGCCATAACTCGATCGTCGGGGTTTTCGGCTCGAATCGCCTCCCGTAGGAGTTTTAGGGTTAGCAGTTGGCGAACAGTTTCGACTCGGCGATCGCTTACTGATTCGCTAATTCCTAAATCTTCGGAAACAAGAGATTCTAAATCAATATCCTCGAACTCAAAATCCAGATCTTCATCGTCAATTTCTGTAGTGTTATCGAATAGATTTAACTGTCCCGTTTCCTCTAATTTTTTTTGTTTTTTAGGCATCTTTCACCTCTAGAGAGTCTAAATAGGGTTTGCTGAAAAAGTTTTTCCTGGGGGCAGGGTGTGGGGTGTGGGGTGTGGGGTGTGGGGTTTTACCAGTTTTGAGGTGGCCAATTACCTAATTTTCAGGGAAAAAGTGCCTAAATTTCCCCCCGATCACTCC
>NZ_JAPZSZ010000191.1:0-1005 GCF_027532095.1 Microcystis sp. LE19-195.1E | reverse complement strand
AACGGCGGCGACAGTGAGGGCGATCGCTTCTCAGTTTGGTAAGTCGGGGACGGAAGGATTAGAAAATAAGCTCATTTTTCAAGTGCCGGAAGTGACTAAGGCTGGGGGTTTGTCGGCGTTAAAGTTAGTAGGTAAACCCTCAGGAAACTAAGATAAGATTGTTTGCCGCTTAGGGGTTTCTAAATAGAACAGAAAGCGGGTTTCTAGTAAATAGCTAAATTAAGGCTCAGATTTTGTTAAGAAACCCGCTTTCTCCCAGCTTCTTTCTCCAAGCTTGTTGAATGGTATAATATCTGATTAGGATAGGAATGTTATTTTTATTGGGTGATTCCAAGAGAGTGGTGGGTTACGCTATCGCTAACCCACCCTACGCATTGGAGGGGGGTGAGTGCATTGGTAGGGTGGGTTAGACGGCAACAATCTAGGCGTTAAAGTCAATCTAACAATCCGTCGTAACCCACCGTTTTAGTCAACCGAAAGGATGTTTGATTTATGTTTGAAAATAAGATTGATCAGGTTTTACACGCGTTAAAGGAGATGTTGGGATGAGTTGGACAGAAGTAGCTTTAGTCGATGTCTGTAAACCAAAGCAGTGGAAAACTATTCCAATATCAGCATTAAAAAAAGAAGGGTATCCTGTATATGGTGCGAATGGAGTCATTGGTTTTTACGATGAATTTAATCATCTTGAAGAGACATTAATGATTACATGTAGAGGAGCTACTTGCTATATTCTGACGACGGTAGGCGGAGAAACGAAGCCGATAACGGTGGAGGAGTATCGAGAGAGGCTGGCGGAATCCTTGGTTAATCAGGTGACTAATTTGACCTTATTTCGTTCAATTTGGGTTCAGCCGGAGGAGCGGGGGAAGTTATTACAAATACTGCCCGATGGGGGGCGATCGGCAAGTATAATTAGGACACTAGATGAGTTGGAAGCTTGCGATTTATTTGATGTTTTGGGAGAGTTGGGTTATGGTTTGCACCGTCTGACTCGTTTGGAAA
>NZ_JAPZSZ010000184.1:0-1773 GCF_027532095.1 Microcystis sp. LE19-195.1E | reverse complement strand
AAAAATAGGCTTTTCGAGGGTAATTCTTGTTTTAATTCTCCATGTACGCAGTCTTTAAAAGCCTCTATTTCGTTCCAAGACACGATTAAGAGTGGCTTTTAGGCTAAGTATAATTACTCATCGCGTAAGTGAGATGCTCCCTATTGTCGCGCTCCTAACGCACCCTACCTACTCAGATGAACAGTTTCGACGATTACAACAGCATAGCGTCCTGTAGGGGGGAAGCATTCGAGCAATAACCTATCGGTGAAACCGGAGATTTTCTATCCGAATGCTTCCCCCGTACTTTTTGCCGCAAACCCTATTTAGAGCCGTTTTTTTCAGTGAAAACAGGGAAATTTTCCGTAAATTCCCCCACCCCTAACACCTCATACTAAATCCAGTTATTAAAGACTGATTATTTATTCCCCCTTTTGCCTCTTGCCTGACTGGGAGTCACAAGTCTAAGCTAAGAATAGCTTGCCAACCCGTCCCGACCACCGGATAACTGATAGAATGAATGATTCTAACGCTAATTCTCCCGCTCAATCCTCAGAAGAGACAATAGATGAAACCAATTGGGTAGATCTGGGGGAAGAGGAGAAACCCCTAGATAAACCCACTGCCAAACCTATCCAACCATCTCCCCTCAAGTCTATCGCTACCCTGATCACGGTGGAGACGGCTTTTTTGGCCAGTGCTACCAGTTTAATCTGGTTAATTGACTATTATTTTCCCCTCGGACCGTTATTAAGGGTTTTCTTCCCGATTCCTATCGCTTTAGCCTATTTACGTTGGGGCGCTCGTTGTGCTTCCATGACAGCATTAGTTTCCAGTTTACTTTTGTCGGTGTTAATGGGACCGACTCGCAGTATCGTCTTTTTGATTCCCCACGGCTTGATGGGGTTACAATTGGGGCTATGCTGGCGCCGGGGTGCGCGCTGGGAATTTTCTATCTTGACTGGGGGACTGTTGGGGGCTTTTGGTTTATTCTTTCGTTTTTGGCTATTTTCAATTCTTTTAGGCGAAAATCTCTGGTTATATGTGATTACCCAAGCGACTAATTTTATCGATTGGATTTTCACCTGGTTAGGGATTCTCGCTAAACCGACGCTGCTGCAAGTGCAATCTATAGCAGTTGTGGGCATATTTGTCAATAGTTTATTATACTTATTTGCCGTGCATTTAGTGGCGTTATTAGTTCTTGATCGCCTCGGTAATCCGATTTCTCGTCCGCCCAAATGGGTGCAGGTCATACTAGATTATGAGTGATTATCTTGGTCAGGGGATCATCGAAAATTTGGGTCTGAAACCCCGTCGTTCTACGACGGCTTTACTGTTAAATATTAGCACATTTACGAAATATATGCTAGAATGTGAGACATGGAAAAAGCCTACTCGTTCCGATTTTACCCCACACCCGAACAAGAGTCGCTATTGCGGCGCACATTGGGCTGTGTAAGATTGGTTTACAATAAGGCACTCCATCTCAGAACACAAGCTTGGTACGAAAGACAAGAAAGAGTAGGATATACTGAAACTTCTTCAATGCTAACTGATTGGAAAAAACAAGAAGAATTAGAGTTTTTAAACGAGGTAAGCTGTGTACCTTTACAACAAGGTTTAAGACACCTACAAACAGCTTTTACTAACTTCTTTGCTGGTCGTACTAAGTATCCTAACTTTAAGAAAAAACATCAAGGAGGAAGTGCCGAATTTACCAAATCAGCCTTTAAATTTAAAGACAAACAAATCTATTTAGCTAAATGCACAGAACCTTTACCTATTCGATGG
>NZ_JAPZSZ010000333.1:0-1360 GCF_027532095.1 Microcystis sp. LE19-195.1E | reverse complement strand
ACTCAAATGGCCAATAATGCCGTCGGAGTAGTTTATAACCGATTACATCACTTTTTGACCGAATCTCCTTGGTCAGACCGTCAGGTGAATGAATGTCGGTTGCAAGTGATGAACCAATGCCGCCAGACGCAAATACCCCGAGGATTTTCCCTGATTGTCGATGACTCAGGACATCGAAAAAGTGGCAATCTGACCGCCGGAGTTGGCAGGCAGTACTTGGGAGAAATTGGCAAGACAGACAACGGAATAGTCGCCGTAACTACCCATCTCTACGACGGCAAAAAAACTGTACCCCTAGACATGGAAATTTATCAACCGGCTAGTTCCTTAGCCGAGGGGAAAGAAGACAAAGAATTTAAGAAGAAACCAGAGATAGCGATAGATTTAATTGACCGGAGCTTAACCAGAGGCTATCGACCGAAAATCGTGTTAATAGATGCTGGTTATGGCAACAACACGAGTTTTCTGAAAGCCCTAGAAGAAAGAAAGCTAAAATACTTAGGAGGATTGGCAAAAAATCGAAAAGTAATTATTGAAAAAGAAGGGGGTGTGGAAGAAACAATCCAGCTTGAGCAACTAGCAAAAAGCCTATCAGAAAAGGATTGGGAGAAAATCACCCTAAATCTAGATAAAGAAAAAACGGTTTGGGTAGCGGTATTCAGAGCGAAAATATCTCAACTAGAAGGAGAAAGGAACTTGGCTATCGTCATGAATGCAAGTTCAATGGAAAAAGCCACAGAGGTGGACTATTTCATCACCAATGTAGTTGAGGCAGATACAGTAACAGCGTCGTGGATAGTCAAGACTTACACCGAAAGAAATTGGGTGGAAGTATTCTACCGAGAAGCCAAAGGATGGTTAGGGTTAAGAGAATACCAAGTCAGGGATAAACGAAGCTTACTTCGTCATTTTATCCTGGTGTTTTGTGCCTATACATTTATCCTGTGGCATAAGTTAACTGGGGGATTGCAAAGGCGGTGGGCGAATCGACCTTTAAACACTTTTGTGGAAGCCTTGGCAGCTTTTCGGACAGCGATGTCTTTCCGTTTCTTTGAGTGGCTGACCGAGAATCGGGATGTGTTTGCCGCTTACAAAGCCAGTTTAGGCTTTGTTTGGGCTTGAAATTTGTTTAAGTCCCACTAATCTTTCTTGAATAATTAATGCTGCCAATGCTACCCTAAATGGTAAGGCGGGCGCACCCTTGTTTTCGCAGAAGCTTTTTGCGTACTCTTCTTCAAATTTTTCCCAGGGAATTAAGTTGGCCATAATAACCCAACGGTTTTCATCTGATAGTTTTCCGCTCCTCGGGCAGTTCAAATGATTCGGGTTCTGATGGAGTTGCGGTCGAGATACGATACAT
>NZ_JAPZSZ010000086.1:0-1868 GCF_027532095.1 Microcystis sp. LE19-195.1E | reverse complement strand
TAAATTGCTACAAAGACGCTTGAAACATCAAGTCAAAGGCTCGAACAATTGGTTGAAACTCCAAGATAAGATAGCGAGATTACACGAAAAAGTGTCTAATACTCGTAGAGATTGGCATTTTAAGTTAGCTCATTACCTTTGCGATCTCGCTGATAATATCTTTGTTGAAGATATTAACTTCGTTTCCTGGTCTAGAGGGATCGTTAGAAAACAATCTCTGGATTCAGGTATCGGTAGTTTTATTAACGAGATATTACCGTTTGTCGCTTGGAAACGGGGAAAATATTATCTTAAGGTTGATAAAAACGGAACCTCGCAAGAGTGTCCGAATTGTGGCGCAATTACTGGTAAAAAAGCGTTATCGGAAAGAGTTCACCGGTGTGATTCTTGCGGCCACATTGAACCGAGAGATACGGCATCAGCGAAGGTAATTGAGAACCGAGGAAAAAACGCGGTCGGACTGACCGTGTTAGAAAACGCTCGCGGAGGCGATTTGACGGGGATCGACTGGGTTAAACTCGGTCGATCTAGTTAAAAGCCTAAGAACCGAGAATCCCCCGCTACACCGCGCGAGCGGTTAGCGGGGGAGAGTCAATTCCCATTCTCCTGTCTTCTGTCTCCTGTCTCCTGTCTCCTGATTTAAGTATAAATACTTGTTGACAACTCATAGTCGTTATGAGTACACTTAATTTAGACAAACTCGAAATGAGTACGACTTAGCAATTAGGAGTTGAAGATTATGCTACCAAACCGAGAAGGACAGAGAGTTCCCGATATCACCTTTCCCGTGCGTCAAAATAATCAATGGGTGAACATCACCAGCGAGGAATTATTCAAAGGAAAAACCGTTGTTCTTTTTGCCTTACCCGGGGCATTCACTCCCACCTGTTCCACCTCCCATTTACCCGGATATAACGAATTAGCCCCAGTTTTTCGGGAAAATGGCGTAGATAGTATTGTTTGCTTGTCGGTGAATGATACCTTTGTCATGAACGAGTGGGCAAAAGATCAAGAATGTGATAATGTCGTCTTGATTCCCGACGGTAACGGTGAATTTAGCGCAGGAATGGGGATGTTAGTCGATAAAGCTGACTTAGGTTTCGGTAAACGTTCTTGGCGCTATTCGATGCTAGTCAAGGATGGTGTTATCGAGAAAATGTTCATCGAACCGGAAGAACCGGGAGATCCTTTCAAAGTCTCCGATGCGGAAACGATGTTAAACTACATCAACCCAGAAGCCAAAAAACCGCCTTTAGTCTCTCTTTTCTCGAAAGTCGGCTGTCCCTACTGCCTCCGGGCTAAGAAAATGTTAGAAGAAAAAGGGCTACAATACGAAGAAATTATCCTCGGACGCGATGCCACCAGTCGTTCTCTGCGGGCCATGAGTGGTAATACCACCACCCCGCAAGTCTTCATTAACGGGCAATTAATTGGCGGTTCGGAAGAATTAGCGGCTTATTTGGGAGCATAATCAATCAGTTAGACCTCAAGTTATCTTTCCATTGCAACTGGAGAGATATCTGTGAGAGGTTTTGCCCGGGCAAGTTAGAGCTTTTTTGTTGGGTGTGATTGTAGTCTGATGTATTTCGTTAATCATTTATAGCGTTTCTCAGTCTTATAAAGTACACCATCTATTGCCTGTTCCCTAACTAGGGCTTGCTGAATAAATCTAAAAACCTTGTTGGATAAGGCTTTTAGACTTTTTTGACCTCAAAAAGTGCCGACCATTGGAGGGATCGGGGGTAAAATTCAGGTACTTTTTCCCTGAAAATTAGGTAACTGACTACCTCAAAATCGGTAAAACCCTACACCCCACACCCCACACCCCACACCCTGCCCCCACCAACAAACTTTTTCAGCAGACCCTA